>JAKAJW010000021.1 GCA_021813645.1 Pseudomonadota bacterium
GATCTCTTGCGCGAAGGGGCATCGGGTGGAGAACTTGCAGCCCTTGGGCGGGTTCAGCGGGCTTGGGATCTCGCCCTGCAGGATGATCCGGTCGCGACCGCCGGCGCGGCCGACATGCGGCTCGGGGATCGCCGACAGCAGCGCCTGGGTATAGGGATGCGCCGGCCGGGCGAACAGCGGATCGGTCGGGGCGTCCTCGACGATCGAGCCGAGATACATCACCGCGACGCGGGTCGAGACCTGGCGGACCACGCCGAGATCGTGGGCGATGAACACATAGGTCAGCGCGAAACGCTCGCGCAGGTCGGCGAAGAGGTTGACGATCTGCGCTTGCACCGAGACGTCGAGCGCCGAGACCGGTTCATCGGCGACGATCAGCTCGGGCTCCATCGCCAGTGCGCGCGCGATGCCGATGCGCTGGCGCTGGCCGCCGGAGAACTCATGCGGGTAGCGGTCGAGGTAGACGGCGGGCAGGCCGACCACGTCCATCAGCTCGACCAGCCGCTGGCGGATGCCGGCGCCGGTGCGCAGGCGGTGGACGATCAGCGGCTGGGAGAGGATGTCACGCACCCGGCGGCGCGGGTTCAGCGAGGCGGCGGGATCCTGGAAGATCATCTGCATCCGCCGCCGGAACGGGCGCAGCGCGCGGGGGCCGAGGGCGGTGATGTCGGTGCCATCGAAGCGCAGTTCGCCGGCGCTGACGTCGTGCAGGCGGGTCAGGCAGCGGCCGAGGGTCGATTTGCCGGAGCCAGATTCGCCCACCAGCCCCAGGGTTTCGCCGCGATACACGGCGAGGTCGATGCCCTGCACCGCGTGCAGCGGGCGGCCGGAGCCGGGCAGGAAGGTCTTGCCGACGGTGAAGGTCTTGGCCAGGGCCCGGGTTTCGATCAGCGGGCGGTCGATCGGCGGCTGCGCGTTCATGCGGCGGTTCCCTCGGCGGTCCAGAGGCCGGCGCGCAGGCCGGGACGTTCGGCAGCCTCGATGAGGCAGAGCGCCTGGTGGCCGCCGGCTTCCTGGCGCGGCGGCGGGGCGGCGCAAGCCGGGCGGCGCAGCCGGCAGCGCGGGGCGAAGGCGCAGCCGGGCGGAATGTCCTGCGGCGTGGGCGGCGTGCCGGGGATCGAGACCAGCCGGGCGGGCTTGGCGCCGCGCACCGGCGGGATCGAGTTCATCAGGCCCCAGGAATAGGGGTGCCAGGGGTCTTCGAAGATCTCGCGCACCGTGCCGCCTTCGACCACCCGGCCGGCATACATCACCATCACCCGGTCGGCCATTTCGGCCACCACGCCCATGTCATGGGTGATCAGCACGATGGAGGAGCCGTGATCGCGGCGCAGCCGGCGCAGCAGGTCGAGCACCTGGGCCTGCACGGTGACGTCGAGCGCGGTGGTTGGCTCGTCGGCGATCAGCAGCGCGGGGTTGCAGGACAGCGCCATTGCGATCACCGCGCGCTGCCGCATGCCGCCGGACAGCTGGTGCGGGAAGCGGCGGACGGCCTCTTCGGGCGAGGGGATGCCGACCTCGCGCAGCAAATCCACCGCACGGGCCCGGGCGGCGCGGCGGCTGACCTTTTCATGCGCCAGGATCTGTTCGGCGATCTGGTCGCCGATGGTGAAGACCGGGGTCAACGCGGTCATCGGATCCTGCGAGATCAGGGCGATGCCGGCGCCGCGGATGCGGCGCAGCTCGCGCGGGGGCAGGGTGAAGAGATCGCGGCCGTTGAACAGCGCGCGGCCCTCGACGAAGGTGGTGCGCCGGTCGATCAGGCCGAGCACCGAAAGCAGCGACAGCGTCTTGCCGGAGCCGGATTCGCCGACGATCGACAGGACCTCGCCGGCGCCGACGTTGAAGCTCACGTCCTGGATGGCGGTGCTGCGGCCGCCGTCGGCAGCGAAGGAGACCCTGAGGCCGGAAACGTCGAGCAGGGGGGCTGGCATCATCACTCCTTGCGCACCCGCGGGTCGATCACCGCGTAGAGGATGTCGACCACGGCATTGGCGCCGACGACGAAGAACGAGGCATACATGACCGAGGCGAGGATCATCGGCAGGTCGAGGTTGCCGAGCGCGATATAGGTGAGCCGGCCGACCCCGTTGATGCCGAACAGCACCTCGGTCAGCAGCGCGGCGCCGCCGACCAGCGAGCCGAAGTCGAGCCCGAACATGGTGACGAAGGCGGCGAGCGAGGTGCGCAGGCCGTGGCGCAGCAGCACGCGGGTTTCGCTGAGCCCCTTGGCGCGGGCGGTGCGGATATAGTCTTCCTGCAGCGTCTCGATCAGATTGGCCCGCAGCACCCGGCCGTAGATGCCGACATAGAGCGTCGCCAGGGTGAGCCAGGGGATCACCAGGCCCTGGAACCAGCGCAGCGGGTTCTTGGTCAGCGGCGTGTAGCCGAGTTCCGGCACCCAGGAGAAGGCCCAACTGTCGTGATAGGCGCTCTGGGTGACCAGGTTGGCCATCGAGGCGAGCCAGAACACCGGCATCGAGATGCCGATCAGCGCCAGGATCATCAGACTCCGGTCGAGCCAGGAGCCGCGGGTGGCCGCCGAGATCACCCCGACGAAGAGCCCGCCCAGCACCCAGAGCAGGGCGGCGCCGGCGACCAGCGACAGCGTGGCCGGGGCGGCGGCGAGGATTTCGGGCACCACCTTTTCGCCGCGGTTGACGAAGGAGGTCAGGTCCTGGGTGATGAAGAGCTTCTTCATCATGATCGCATATTGCACCGGCAGCGGCCGGTCGAAGCCGAATTCGTGGCGGATCTGCTGCACCGTTTCCGGCGAGGCGTTGCGGCCGGCCAGCCGGGCGGCGGGATCGGCGCCGGGGGTGGCGAAGAAGATCAGGAAGACCAGAACGGAAATCCCGAACATCACGAAGGCCATCTGGACGAGGCGCTGGAGGACGGCGGCGATCATGGCGGGCCTCAGCGGATCTTGGTGCGCGGGTCGAGCGCATCGCGCACGCCGTCGCCCAGCACGTTGAGCGCCAGCACGGTCAGCACGATGGCGAGGCCGGGGGCGAGCGCCACCATCGGCCGGGTGTAGAGCAGCGCCTCGCCGTCGCCGATGATGGTGCCCCAGGAGGCGTTCGGCGGCTGCACCCCGATCGCCAGGAAGGAGAGCGCGGATTCGGTGACGATGTTCAGCGCCATCAGGATCGGCACGAAGACGATCAGCGTGGTGGTGACATTGGGCAGGATGTCGCGCCACAGGATGCGCCAGGCGGGGATGCCGAGCCCCACCGCGGCGAGCACGAATTCGCTGTGCCTCAAGGTCAGCACCTGGCCGCGGATCGGCCGGGCGACATAGGGGATGTAGATCACCCCGACGATGGCGATCGGCAGCGCCAGGCTGTCGGAGGTGAGCGCGATCGGACCGATGTGCAGGGTGGTGTTCAGCAGCACGATCGAGAGCGAGATCGCCAGCAGATAGATCGGGAAGGCCCAGAGCACGTCGAGGATGCGCGACAGCACGGTATCGACCCAGCCGCCGAAGAAGCCGGCGACCACGCCGACCAGGGTGGCAAGGACCAGACAGATCACCGTCGCCATGCCGGCGATGAAGAGCGAGGTCTGGCCGCCGTAGAGCAGCCGGGCGGCGACGTCGCGGCCCTGGCTGTCGGCGCCCAGGAGGTAGTGCAGCGTCCAGGTCGGCCCGATCGGGGTGACGCCGAGGCCTAGGCCGGTGGTCGAGGGCTGCATGACGTCGACCGACTGGCCGTTCAGGGTGATCGAGCCGTCGAGGTTGGGGCGGAACGGATCGGTGCCGGCGAGATGGGCATAGAGCGGGGCCAGCGCGCAGGCGACGAGGATCAGCACCAGCACACCGAGCGCGACCATTGCGGCGCGGTCGCGGCGGAGCCGGCGGAAGGCGGTGGCCCAGGGGCCGCGGCCGGGGCGGGAGATCACTTCGGCGGCGATGTCGGCCGCGGCTTGCTCGGAGAGCGTCTCGGAGAATGTATCGACCACGGGACCGCGCTACTCGTTCAAGGAGGGGAGGGGAAAGGACGGGCCGGAGCAGCGCCCCGGCCCGTCGGATCTGGCCTTACTTCACCCAGGCGAGTTCGGGGATGAACTGGTTCTGGTTGGAGAAGACGAAGTTGCCGAGCCGCTTGGAGACGAAGTCGACCCGCTTGGGGTTGAACAGCGGCGCCATCGGCGCGGCCACCATCACCTCTTGGTCGATCTTGGCCCATTCCTTGTTGGCCGCGGCCGGATCGGTGATCGCGGTGCTCATGGCCTGGGCCATGTCGGCGTCGACCTTCTTGTCGCAGAAGCCGGAGATGTTGATCGAGCTATCCGATCCCGGATGGAACGAGGCGCAGGACAGCAGCACGTTCAGGAAATCGGAGGCGGCCGGGTAGTCCTGATACCAGTCCGACAGCGAGATCTGCACCTTGTTGTTGGTGTTCTGGATGTAGGTGAACTGGATATTGGCCGAGATCGCCTTCACCGAGGCGTCGTAGCCGATCTCGTTCAGCACGCTTTGGACATAGGTGCCGATGTTGCGGTCCACCGCCTTGTCCTCGACGATCACCGTCACCTTCTGCCCGGCGGTGCCGGATTCCTTCACCAGTTCCTTGGCCTTGGCGAGATCGGGCGCGGTCCATTTTGTGCCCGGATCCTTGGTGTAGTCGCAATGCGCCTCGTAGCCGGGGAAGCCGGGCGGCAGGATGGTGCAGGCCGGCTGGGCGAGCACCTTGCCACCGAACAGATTGACGAGCGCGTTGCGATCGATCGCGTAGTTCACCGCCTGACGCACCTTCTGGTTGTCAAACGGCGCGAGGTTCACGTTCATCGCCAGATAGTAGAAGGCGGTCAGCGGACTGACGTGGACCTGGCTGGCGTATTTGGTGCCGATCTCGGACAGCCGGTCGGTCGGCGGGCTGTCGAACATCCAGTCCGCCTGGCCGTTTTCCACCGCGGTGACCGAAGCGTCGGTGGTCAGGCCGAACTTGTAGTCGATCTCGTCGGGGAAGCCGTCGGGCTGGGCCGCTTCGCTCCACTGCTTGAAGTTGGGGTTGCGAACCATGATCAGTTCCTGGTTCGGCGCGTAGCTCTTGAACATATAGGGTCCGGTGCCGGGCAGCGGCTTGGTGCCCACGTCGGTCATCGGCGAATCCGCCGGCAGGATCGAGGCATGCGGCACGGCGAGCTTGTCGAAGAATTCCGGATCCGGCGCGGTCAGGTGGAAGGTGACCGTGTCGGCCTTCGGGTCGACCACGATGCCGTCCTTGAGCGAGCAGGTATCGGGGTTCTGCAGGCAGGCGTCGGCGCCGACGATGCCATTGTAGAACGTGCCGGCGGTCGGACCCTTCACTTTGAAGATGCGCACGAAGGAGGCGTAGACGTCGTTCACCGTCACCTCCTGGCCGTTGGAGAATTTGATCCCCTTGCGCAGGTGGAAGACGTAGGTCTTGCCGCCGTCCTCGGCGGCGGGGCTCTCGGTGGCGAGGTCGGGCACGATCTTGTTACCGTCGGCGCCCTCTCCCTTGGCGAAGGTCACCAGCCCATCATAGACACCCTGGTAGAGCTGCCAATATTCCGCGGTATAGTTCACCTGCGGGTCGATCGTGCCTTCCGACGAGCTGGAGATCAACTCGAGCGTGCCGCCCCTGTGCAGCTTCATCAGCTCTGCCTGGGTCGCGGCGGAGGCCGTGCCGGCCAGGCCGAGCGCGGCCAGGGCCAGGCCCATTGCTACGGTTCTCGTGAGATTGCGCATCGTCTCCCCGTTCCTGTTGCTACGGTTTCAATGGACCGAACCGGCATGCTGGTCGAGGAAGGCGGCGACGGTGGCCATGCAGGCCTCGCGTTCCTCGACATGCGGCATGTGGCTGGAGTTTTCGAAGATGATCCACCGCACGTCGGGGATGCGGTCGGCATAGGGTTGCACGACCGCCGGCGTCGCCTCGTCGTGGCGGCCGGAGATCAGCAGGACGGGCACCTCGATGCGCCCGAGCCGGTCGATGATCGACCAGTCGCGGAGGCTGCCGATGACATGGAACTCGGTCGGCCCGTTCATCGTCATGTAGACGGTGGGATCGGCGGCCATCGCCTCGAAGGTGCGCTGCACTTCGGGCGGCATCGGCACGATGCGGCACAGGTGGCGGCGGTAGAATTCGTCGACGGCGGCCTTGTAGGCGGGGTTGTCATAGTCGCCGGCCGCCTCGTGGCTGAGCAGGGCCTGCTGCACCTTGGCGGGCAGGCCGGCGCGCAGCCGGTTGGCCTCGGCGACCCAGAGCGCCATCGAGGCGGGCGAGTTGGCGATCACCAGCGCCTTCAGCCCGGCCGGGCGGCGCACCGCGAATTCGGCGCCGAGCATGCCGCCCCAGGACTGGCCGAGCAGGCAGTAGCTGGCGCGGATGCCGAGATGGTAGACGAGGTTGTCCAGTTCTTCGACGAACAGCTCGACGGTCCAGAACGCGGTATCGATGTCGGGCAGGTGGGTGGAGCGGCCGTTGCCGATCTGGTCGTAATGGATCACCGGGCGGCCGGTCGCGGCGATATCCTTGAAGCTGTCGACGTAGTCATGGGTGCTGCCCGGCCCGCCATGGGCGACGATCAGCGGCGTCTTGCCGGAGCCGAGATCGCCGGTGACCCGATACCAGGTCCGGTAATCCCGGAACGGGGCGAAGCCTTCGCGGACTGTCATGCGTTTCCGTCTTTCCCTGTGGGTCCAATGCCCTGCGTCTTTTGCGCGGTCTTTTGTCGGGTTAGGGTGCAGGCTCGTCCGGGGGGCCGCAAGCGTGAAGCCGGGTAGGTTTTCGCACCAACCGGATAGGTTTTTGTCGCGGCGGCGCAGCGACCGCAGACGCCGCGCGGCGCTGCATATGGAGCCGGCTCAGGCGACCCATTGCAGGGCCCGAGTGGTGGCAAGCGCTTCGACGCGGCTGCGGCAGCCGAGCTTGCGGTAGAGGTTGGACAGGTGGAACTTCACCGTCACCTCGGACAGGCCGAGCTGGCGGGCGATATGCTTGTTGGAGCCGCCCTCGGCCAGCAGCAGGAGCACCTTGGTCTCCTGTTTGGTGAGCCCGGCCCGGCGGGCGGATTCGGCGCCGAGCGGCGGCAGGTTGCGCAGCCGCTGGATCACGCCGCGCAGCGGGCCCGAGGCCAGGAGGCGACCGATCCGGCGGTCGGACAGCAGCGCCTCGACGAGGAGACGGTCTTCGAGCAGCGGCAGCAGCGCGGCGCGCTGGCGGGCAAGCTCCAGCGCGTGGGAGAGCAGCAGACGGGCCCGGCTGATGTCCTGGCCGCTGCGGGCGAGAGAGGCGGCGAAGACACCGAGGGTGATGCGCTGGCGGTCGGTCACCGTGGGATGGTCGATCAGCGACGCGATCTGCGGCCCGAGCCTCGGATGCAGCGGGTCTTCCCAGATCAGTTGGCGCAGCCAGGCCAGCGCGACGGCGATTTCATCCGGGCCGGCCAGGGTGGACAGATCGGCGTTGGCCGCCTCGATCCGCCGGCGGTCGGGGCCGCGCAGCCGGCCGAGCAACTCGCCCGCCTCCTGCCAGCGGTTGGCGTTCTGCGCCAGCGTCACCTCGCGCAGGGCGAGCCGCAGCTGGAACTGTGCGCCGCGGCTGTCGGGGTCGCGCCAGTGGCTGAGGTAGACGCGCGCCGCCGGCAGGGCGACCTGGCGGGCGAGTGCCAGGGCGCCGTGGTTCATCGCGATCTCGGACAGGCTTGGGCTCAGCCGGGTCTGAAGTCCGGCTGTGAACCGGCTGCCGAGGAATTCGACCATCGGCCGGAGGTCGCCGCGCTCCGTCGCCACGGCGGCCGCGAGCAGGTCGCATTTCGGACCCATGGTCGCGGCGAACTCCGGGCTGTGCGCCAGCACCTCGGTGGCGGCGGCGAGATGCAGTTCGGCGCCCGCCGGCTGGCCGGCCTGCAGTTCGATCGCGGCGCGGCAGAGCGCGATCTGCACCTGGGGCCGGGGCAGGCCGACGCGTCGATAGGCCGCCTGCGCAAGCCCGGCCCGGTCGCGCGCGGTGGCAAACTCGGCGCGCCGCAGCAGACGCTCGGCCATCGCGTGATGATAGGCGCCCTGGCCGAGACTGTCGTGCGGCGCAAGTTCGGCCGCGAGGTCGTAGAGGGCGGATTCCTGCGCCTCGGGCGGCTCTTCGGCGTCATAGAGGGTCATCACGAAACGCGCGAGGCGGAAGCGCGCCGAATGGCCGCTGCGGTCGGCCAGCACGGCGCCCAGTTCGGCGCCGGCATCGCCCAGCTTGCGGGCGAGCCGGCGGCGCGCCCGCAGCCGCTCGCCCGCGATCATCGCCTGCAACACGCGGGCGGCGAGGACCGGCTCGGCGGCGTCGTATTCCTCGGGGAAGCCGGCGAGGATGTCATGCAGCCCCTCGGCCCCCTGGGCGTGAACCAGCAGCGCGCCGCCGATCGCCTCGAACAGTTCGAGCGCCTCGGCGAAGTCGCCCTGGGCCTGGGCCTGGCGGATGCGCGCCAGCATCAGGGCGGGACCGGCTGCGGCGTCGGCGGCGGTCAGCGCCTGGCGCAGTTCCGCGGCGACCTCCGGCAGGGCGATGCGCACCCGTTTGGCATCGCGATCCGCGGCGATCAGCGCAGGATGGCCGCAGAGCCGTTCGAGCCGGGTGCCGCGCAGCAATTCCGCCGGCACGCCCGCCGGATGATCGAGCATGCGATGAAGCAGGGCGACTTCGCCGGGCATCAACAGCCCGAGCAGGACGGAGACGGCGTTGGCGGGGGCCTGCGGCATGCTCTCTACACGACGGCGCCGGCAACGGCCGGCCGATCTTCGGCCAGTCAACCCGGATCGTGCTGATTGGACAAATAAACTTCCGGTAATCGGTCGGCCGCGTCGGCGTCGGCGATCAGGCGTTCAGCGCGTCCTGATAGACGGCATAGCGGCCCTTGAACTGGTCGAACAAAGCCAGCGTGCGCCGTGCGATTCCGGTCCAGCCGAAGACCCGGCGGGCGAAGCGGGCGCCCTCGACGGCCAGCACGCTGCGCAGCCAGGGATATTGCATCGGCATGTTCAGCATGACGGCGAATTCCTCGGGGCGCTTGGGGTCGGCCACCAAGGCGTGGCGGCCGAACTCGACCAGCTCGTGCAGCCCGCCATGCACGGTCACCACCGTCGGCGTGCCGCAGGCCATCGCCTCGACCGCCGTCATGCCGAAGGGCTCGTAGCGCGAGGGCAGGGCGAAGACGCCGGGGGCGCGATAATGGTCGGCCAGGTCGTTGTCCGGCACATAGCCGCGCCATTCGATCGCGTCGGCCACGCCGATGTCGGCGGCCAGCGCCCGCCACTGACCGAGCAGTTCCAGATCGGCCTCGGAATTGGCGCCGGCGGCCAGCACCAGCCGCGCCTCGGGCTGCAGGGTGCGCAGCGCCGGCAGGGCCTGGATGATGAGGTCGTAGCCTTTGTTTTCCGCCGCCCGGCCGACGACGTAGACATCGGCCGGACCGAGACCGAGCCGCTCGCGGGCGGCGTCCACCCGATCCGGCGTGGCGGGGGTGAACCGGTTTTCGTCGATGCCGGGCGGGATCATGGTGACATGTTCGCGCGGCAGGTCGTAATCCGCGGCGATCAGCTCGACCTGCTGCTCGGTGGTGGCGATCAGATGGTCGCAGCTACGGTAGAGCACGAATTCCTTCTGGATGCGCTCGTCGAAGCGGTAGCCCGCCATCTCGTCTTTCGGCACGCCGGCCATGTCGCGCCGCTTCCAGCTGCCGAGCGAATGCGGCGTGTGGATATGCGGGACCTGCAGCTCTTCGGCGATCTTCTGGCCGCTTACGCCGGCGTCCCAGTAATGGCTGTTGATGACGTCGTACTGCAGCTTGCGGGCGCGGATCGCGGCCAGCGCATTGGTGACGAAATCGCCGTACCAGTCGTGCATGTCCTCCTTGCGGATGAAAGCCTTGCCGCCGAAGGGAATGCGCAGGATGCGCAGATTGTCGTTGAGGCGGTCCTCGGCCGGCTGGTCCTCGAATTGCCGGGTCATCACGTCGACCTTGTAGCCGAGCCGGGCGAAGCGCTTGGCGAGTTCCAGCACGAAGACGACCTGGCCGCCGGTGTCGGGTTTGCCGAGCTCGGGGGAACCGGCGACATAGCCATGCAATGAAATCATCAAAAGCGAGCCGATCGGCTGCGCCATGGGAGGCCTCCTTTTCGTCTTGTGGGGGCTAGCCGGGCAGCACGCCCAGCCGGATCAGCCCCTCCAGCACGCCGGCCGCATGGGCGGCGCGCGCGCGATAGGCCTTGCCTGGCGGCAGCGCGTCGAGCAGTTCGGCGCGCGCGTTGCCGACCGCGATGGCGTGGCCCGATGCCTCAAACATAGCCAGATCGTTGCCGGAGTCACCCGCTGCGATCACCCTCGGCAGCGGAATGCCGAAGTTTTCCGCAAGAAAGCGGGTGGCCGCATCCTTTCCGGCCGCCGGTGCGATCAGGTCGAGGTCGCTTTGGCCGGAAAAGATCGCCCGGGCCGTCAGGCCGGCGGCCGCCAGCGCGGCGAGCACGCGGTCGCGCGCGGCGGGGCCGGGGACGGCGAAGCTCGCCTTGGCGCGGCTCTGGAATTCGGCGGCGTGCGGGGCGTAGCCAAGGCTTTCGACCAGCGCCGCGATCTCGTCCCGCGGCCAGTCGGCGAAGCGGTCGGCCCAGCCGGCATGCCATGCGCCGCCGATCCGGATTTCGGTGCCGAGCGCGGTGACCACCGCATCGGCGGCAAAGCCGGCCGGGAACTCTTCGGCCAGGGTCCGGTCCACGCTGGCGGCCGGGCGCGAGGAGTTGAGCGCGAGCTTTACCCGGCCCTCGGCCCGGCGGAGCGCGGACCACAGCCGGTCCAGCGCCGCAGCGTCGCCGGTCAGCGTGTCGTCGATGTCGCTGACCAGAAGCCAGGGCTCTTCCGGGCCAGTCATTCCGGCGCCCCGCCGCCGGTGATGAGTTCCGGCACGTGGGTGGCGGTATAGACCATCTCGGCCGCGTGTTCGACGACCGGCCGGCTTAGCGGCTCCACCGTGACCTCGTTGAGCCCGAGCGCGGCGGATTCGACATAGAAGCCGATCAGCCCGCCCAGGTAGGCCTCGTCGACCAGGCTAAGCACCACATAGCTGTCGATCGAGACCTCGAGATAGGTGCCATGCGCGACCACCTCGATCCGCCAGGGGCCGCGGTCGGAGCCACGGAACATCGCTTCCTGCAGCGGCTCGAAGCGGAAGGCGTGTTCGAATTCCGGGGCCGGATTCGCACCCCAGGCGCGCATCTGCGCGACCCCGTTGACGAGGTCGAGCGCGAGGAAATAGCCGTCGCCCTCTTCGCTGCAGCGCAGCACGAGGCCGGTCTTGCCGGCGCCCTCCAAAACCACCTCGGCGCGGAGCCGGAAGTCTTCATGCTGACCCGGCAGCCGGAACACTTCCACCCCGCTGCGGCAGCCGAGAAACAGCCGGCCGTGGCGGCCCTCGATCCGCGCGAAGGGATTGCCGAACAGCGCCTGGCAATCGGCGGCGGCGACGGTCCGCGTGGCGGTCACCAGATCGTCGAAGACGTGAAAGGACTTCAGCCGGAGCCGGCCGGCCGGACCGACGACGATCTCCTTCGGCGGCGGCAGCAGCTTCTTCACCGTCTCGCGGCCGTTGATCGTCTCGGTCTTGGCGAAGAAACTGTAGAGCAGCAGACGCGCGCCCGCCCGGCAGATCCGCCCGGCGTAATTGCCATGTGGCAGCAGTACGTTGTCGAAGAAATTCTCATAGGGGCCCGGCAAGTCGTCGGAATACCAGTAGCGGATCTTGGTATCCTCGCGGATCGAGCCGAGCAGATAGTAGCGGCCTTCGAGGCGGAAGAGGTTCGGCACCTCGACATCGTCGTAGAGCCGGGGCCAGTGCAGCGGCGCGCGGAAGCGGAAGCGGTCGGGTTCGACCTCCTCGGTCAGGCCGGCGCAGCCGCGGCGGATCACCGGACCCGCCTTCACCCGGGCGGCGGCGAGCAGCAGGCGGGTGTCGGTTTCGGGCTCGTGGAAGAAGAACGGGTCGCGGAAGCTGACCCAATGCCGGCCCTCTTCGAGACCGGATTCGTAATGCTCGCCGTCGATCTGCAGCGGGTAGGGTGGGCCGGATTTGGTCCAGTGGTAGAGGTCGGTCGAGCGCGCCAGCCCGACCCGCTGCACCCGGCCGAACTCGCTGCGCATGAGGCCGGTGTAGAACATCCGCCAGGCGCCGGGGCGATCGGGATCGGGGCTGACGTGCATGGTCCAGAGCATGTCGTCGTCCCAGGCGCCGGGGTCGCCGACAAAGAGCGCATTCTTCACCCGCCGCCAGGACAACCCATCGGTGGAGACGGCATGGGCGATGAAATCGTGGTTCGGCAGGACGAGGTGGAAGAGGTGGTAGAGCCCGTCGTGATAGACGACATCCACGTCGCCGATATCCGAGCGAAGGAAGCCATGCGATGCGTACATGGCCCAAGGTTCGCCTGCAGCGGGGCAAAGGTAAACCCGTTTTTGCGGCATTGGTGGCCGCGCCCCAGACGGCTTGCGGCGGCTGCCCGCGACTTGGGCGATGTGGCGGCTGTCGCTTGCGGGCAACGCTTTGGTCAATCCTGCGGCAGTGTGGATGAACCGCGGAACGGAATTCCGCAAGATGGCGCAAACCGCCACGGAGCTGCGATGTCCGTTCCGTCCGAGCCCCGCGCCGCTGGCGCGCCGGTCTACAAGGCCCGCTGGTCCAGGCTTCGCCGGCTTCTGCGGCTGGTGCTGTCGCTGCTCGATCCGAGGGCCTATCTGCATGCGCTGCGATTGGTGAACTACTACAACTATGCCCATGTCATCCCGCGGCGACGGCTGCGGCCGGGACCGGGGGCGCGGATCAGCCCGAACGCCACATTTGCCTATCCCGAGCGAATCGAGATTGGCCGGCGGTTGCACCTGGGCGCGCGCTGCATGCTCTGGGCCGGGCCGGGGCAGGGCCGCATCGTGATCGGCGACGATGTGCTGTTCGGGCCGGAGGTGATGGTGACGGCGTCGGGCTACCGGTTCAACGAGGGCCAGCCGGTGACCGACCAGCCGATGGCAGAGGCCGATGTGGTGATCGGCTGCGATGTCTGGATCGGCGCGCGCGCGATCCTGCTGCCAGGCGCGCGGATCGGCGACGGTGCGATCATCGCGGCGGGGGCGGTGGTGCGCGGCGAGATCCCGGCGATGGCGATTGCCGCAGGGGTGCCGGCGCAGGTGGTGGGCCGGCGCACCTTGCCGGGGCCGGGCTAGGGATCGAGCCCCAGGGCCTGACGCAGCATCCAGCCGGCGCGGATGAGCCGTTGGCGCAGCAGCACCGCCGCGCCGCGCCGGCGCTCGGCACCGGCCAGGCCGGGGGCGGAAAGCATCTTTGGCAGATCGGGAAGCGCGCTGGCGGCGGTGGCCAGCGCGCGCAGCGCCCAGCGGGCACGACCGGCAAGACCGTGCGGCCGGCCGGCCCAGGCTTCGCGGGTCAGCCGCAGCCATTTGCGGCGCAGCGAGGGCCAGTCGGCGCGGGTCGGGTGCGCCACACGCAGCGCGTCGGCATAGGCGATGCGGAAGCCCAGGGCGCGGGCGCGTCGGCACCAGTCGCGGTCCTCCGCCAGGCCGGCGCGGAATCCGCCGGTGGCCAGGAAGACCTCGCGCCGGGTGACGAGATTGGCGGTGACGGCGAAGCCCTGGCGTTCGACATAGTCGCGGCAGCGGAAGGCGAAGACGGCCTCGAAGGCCTGGGCGCCGGAGCGGGGTGGCGGCGTCTCGTCGAACATGTCCACCCGGCCGCCGATCAGATCGGCGCTGGAGGCGAGTCGGCGTGCGGTGGCGAGCCAGTCGGGCGCCGGCAGGCAGTCGGCGTCGGTGAAGCAGAGAAGCGGCGCCGTGGTCGCCGCCACGCCACGATTGCGGGCCGGGCCGGCGCCGGGTTCGCACTCGACCAGGAAGCGCACGCTGGGGAAGGCGACGCGGAGCGGATCGAGCGGCGTGGCCGAGCCGTTGTCGACCACCACGATCTCGATCCCGGCAGGGTTCCCGGCGGTCAGCGCGGCGAGGCAGTGCCGGAGCCGGCCGGCATCGTCGAGATGGGGGATGATGACGGCGACGCCGGGGGGCGTCGCGGCGGGGTCTGGCGGGGCCTCGGCCATGGCACTCGCGCGCGGTTGCTGCCTCCCGGATCTAGCAGCCGGGCGGGCGGCTTGGCTAGGCCTCGGCAGGCAGCGCGGCGTGGGCCTGGCCGCGCGCGGCCAGCAAGAGATACATCGCCGGCACCACGAAGAGGGTGAAGAGCGTCCCGATCGACATGCCGGTGAAGATGACGAGGCCCATGGCGTGGCGGCCCGCCGCCCCGGCGCCGCCGGCGACGACCAGCGGCACGACGCCGAAGACCATCGCCGCCGTCGTCATCAGGATCGGCCGGAGGCGGGTCGAGGCGGCTTCGATCACCGCCTCGCGCTTGGACTTGCCTTCGGACCGGGCGGCATTGGCGAATTGCACGATCAGGATGCCGTGTTTGGAGATCAGCCCCATCAGGGTGACGATGCCGACCTCGGTGTAGATGTTGATCGTGGTGAAGCCGGTGAAGATGAAGGAAACCGCGCCGAACAGTGCGAGCGGCACCGAGATCAGAATCACGATCGGGTCTCGGAAGCTCTCGAACAGCGCGGCGAGCACCAGGAAGACGATGATGACCGAAAACATCATTGTCCCCAGGAAGCCGCCGGATTCCTGCATGAACTGGCGCGACTGGCCGGCGTAATCGGCGGTGTAGCCGGTGGGCGCGATCTGCTTGAGCGTGGCCCGCAGATAGCTGAGCGCCGCGCCCTGCGGTTCCGCCGCGACGCCGGAGATGGTGGCCGAATTGAGCTGCTGGAAATGGGTGATCGCCTCGGGCACCACCGAAGAGCTCAGATGGGCGACGGTGCGCAGGGCGATCGGACCCTTCGGCGTCGGGATATGCAGGTCGAGCACATCTGCCGGGTTCAGCCGGTCGACCTGCGCGACCTGCGGGATCACCTTGTAGGCACGCCCGTCGATGGTGAAGTAGTTCACGTAGCCGCCGGCCAGCGCTGCGCTGAGCGCCGCGCCGACCTGCGCCTTGGTCAGCCCCAGCGCGGCAATCTTGGCATCGTCGACGATCAGGTTGGCCTGCGGCATGTCGACCTTCAGATCGGTGTCGATGTAGTAGAATTTGTGATCCTCCCGGGCTTTCTTCATCACCGCGGCGACCACGTCGTTGAGGTTCTGGAACGGCTGGGTGGTGGTGATGACGAATTGCACCGGCAGGCCCGAAGTGCCCGGCAGCGAGGGGAACTGGAAAGCGGCGATCCGGGCGCCGGCGACCCTGTTCCACAGCCGCTGTAAGTCGCCCTGGATCTGCGTCGCGCTGCGGCGGCGTTCGGCATAGGGCTTCAGGATCAC
Organism: Pseudomonadota bacterium; assembly: GCA_021813645.1. Lineage (GTDB taxonomy): Bacteria > Pseudomonadota > Alphaproteobacteria > Rhodobacterales > Rhodobacteraceae > Solirhodobacter. Next base: position 15,378 of record JAKAJW010000021.1, read on the forward strand.
GCCGGAGATCCCCGCGTTCACCGTCGGCACGCCGGCGATCTGGAACATCTGGGCATATTCCGGGATCGTCTTGGCGATCTGGAACATCTGTCTGGCATAGAGTTGCATCTGCGCGGCGGTCGCGGTCGGCGGTCCCTTCATCTGGGCGACGACGACGCCCTGATCCTCGGTCGGGGCGAGTTCGGATTGCGACATGCTGAACATCACGACCAGCAGCACGATCAGGATCGCGGCGAGGGCGATCAGCACCGAATAGGTCTGCAGCAGGTTGCGCAGCAGCCGTTCATAGCCGCGCCGCACCGTCTCGAAGATGCGGTTGATGTGGCGGGGCAGCCAGCCGTTGTCCTGCGAGGGGCGAAAGAGCCGCGAGCACATCATCGGCGAGAGCGTCAGTGCGACCAGGCCGGAGACCGCGACGGCGGCGGCGAGGGTGAAGGCGAACTGCACGAAAAGCGCGCCGGTCAGCCCGCCCTGGAAGCCGATCGGCAGGTAGACCGCGACCAGTACGATCGTCATCGCGAAGATCGGCCCGCCGAGCTCGCGCGCCGCCAGAAGCGCGGATTGCAGCGGCGTCTTGTGTTCGTCGTGCATGTGGCGGTCGACGTTCTCGACCACGATGATCGCGTCGTCGACGACGAGGCCGATGGCAAGCACCAGGGCCAGGAGCGTCAGCAGGTTGATCGAATAGCCGAGCAACTGCATCAGGAAGAAGGCGCCGACCAGCGAGAGCGGCATGGCGATCAGCGGCACCGCGATGGCGCGGAAGGAGCCGAGGAAGAGGAAGATCACCACCGTGACGATGGCGAGCGCCTCGACCAGCGTCTTGATGACCTCGGTGATCGAGGAATGGATGAAGACGGTCGAGTCATAGACGATCTTGCCGGTGAGTCCGGTTGGCAGCTGCTGGGCGATGGCCGGGAAGGCCGCGCGAACCCGCGAGGCGACATCGAGGATATTGGCGTCGGGCGCCACCTTGATGCCGACGAAGACCGAGCCGACGCCGTCGAAGGCGACGTTGAGGTCGTAGTTCGCCGATCCCAGGGTGACATTGGCGACATCTTCCAGCCGGACGACGGAGGTGCCGACTTGCTTGACGATCAGCTTCTTGAACTGCGCGACCGAATGCAGGCTGGTGTCGGCGGTGAGCGGCACCGAGACCATCTGGCCCTTGGTGGCCCCGAGCGGGGTGAGGTCGTTGTTGGCGGCCAGCGCCGCGGCGACATCGGCCGCAGTGACGCCGTGGCCGGCCATCCGGATCGGGTCGAGCCAGGCGCGCAAGGCGAAGACCCGGCCGCCCAGCACCTCGGCCGCTTGCACGCCCGGCACGGCGTTGAGCTTCGGCACCACGACGCGGGTCAAGTAGTCGGTGATGTCGTTCGTGGCGAGGCTTTTGGAATAGAAGCCGAGATACATCGCATCGGTCGTCTGGCCGGTCGCCACCGTCAGGGTGGGGGCCTGGGCGGCAGCCGGCAGCTGGTTCTTCACCGCGTTTACCTGGGTGCTGATTTCGGTCAGCGCGCGGTTGGCGTCGTAGTTCAGGCGCAGGTTGGCGGTGATGGTGGAGACGCCGTTCGAGCTGGACGAGGCGAGATAGTCGATCCCCTGGGCCTGGGCGATCGAGGCCTCCAGCGGCTGAGTGATGAAGCCCGCCACGGTGGCGGCATCGGCCCCGGGATAGGCGGTGGTGACAGTGACTACGGCCGATTGGGTTTGCGGATATTGGCTGACCGGCAGGTTGAAGATGGCCCGCAGCCCGAGCACCACGAAAAAGAGGCTGATGACCATGGCGAGCACGGGCCGCCGGATGAAGATGTCGGTGAAGTGCATGGCTTCACTGGTCCTGCGGCTGCGGGTTCGGATTGTCCGGCGGTTGCACCGAATTGTCGATCAGCACGGCTCCGCCGGAACTGAGCTTCAACTGGCCGCTCGTCACCACCTCCTGGCCGGCGGCGAGGCCCTTGAGGATCGCCACCTGGTCGCCGCGCCGCGCGCCCGGCGTGACGAAGACCTGCTGCACGGTCAGGCCGGGGCCGGACTTTGCCTTTTCCACCACGAAGACCGTCGCGCCGTAGGAATTGTAGGTGATCGCCGTCACCGGCAGGGTCAACTGCGGTTCCGGCTTGCCGGTATCGACCGTGGTGTGGACGAACATGCCGGGGCGCAGCAGCTCGCCCGGGTTCGGCACCGTCGCCTCGACGGTGACGTTGCGGGTGGTCGGGTCGACCTTCGGGCTGATCGCGGTGATCTTGCCGGCAAAGCGCCTGCCCGGGAAGGCGTCGACGCTGAGCGCAACCGGCTGGCCGAGGGCGAGCCGATCGACCTGGCTCTGCGGCACCAGGAAATCGTCATGCATCGCGCTGAGGTCCTGCAG
>JAKAJW010000450.1 GCA_021813645.1 Pseudomonadota bacterium
GGCCGCCAGCATTACGGCGGCGACCTCAAGGGCCGCTGGATCCTCACCGCCGGCCTGGGCGGCATGGGCGGCGCCCAACCCCTGGCCGCGGTGATGGCCGGCGCGTCATGCCTCGCCGTCGAATGCGACGAGGCACGGATAGATTTCCGCCTGCGCACCCGCTACCTCGACGAGAAGGCCGCCACGCTCGACGAGGCGCTGGCCAAGATCGCCGACTGGACCCGCGACGGCGTGGCGAAATCGGTCGGCCTGATCGGCAACGCGGCCGAGGTCTTCCCCGAACTCGTCCGCCGCATGAAGGCCGGTGGCCCCCGCCCCGACATCGTGACCGACCAGACCTCGGCCCACGATCCGCTGCACGGCTACCTGCCGCTCGGCTGGTCGGTCGGCGAATGGCGCAGTCTGCAGGAGACCGACCCGAAGAAGGTCGAGCGCGCCGCCCGCGCCTCGATGAAAACCCATGTCGCCGCCATGGTCGATTTCTGGAGCGCCGGCGTGCCGACGCTCGACTACGGCAACAACATTCGCCAGGTGGCAAAGGACGAAGGGCTGGAAAACGCCTTCGCCTTTCCCGGCTTCGTGCCAGCCTATATCCGCCCGCTGTTCTGCCGCGGCGTCGGGCCGTTCCGCTGGGCCGCGCTCTCGGGCGACCCGCAGGATATCTACGCCACCGACGCGGCGATGAAGCGGCTCTTTCCCGACAACACCCACCTGCACCGCTGGCTCGACATGGCGCGCGAGCGGATCGCCTTCCAGGGCTTGCCGGCGCGGATCTGCTGGATCGGCCTCGGCGAACGCCACAAGGCCGGGCTGATGTTCAACGAGATGGTCCGCAAGGGCGAGTTGAAGGCGCCGGTGGTCATCGGCCGCGACCACCTCGATTCCGGTTCGGTCGCCAGCCCCAACCGCGAGACCGAGGCGATGCGCGACGGCTCCGATGCGGTCTCCGACTGGCCGCTCCTGAACGCGCTGCTGAACTGCGCCTCGGGCGCGACCTGGGTCAGCCTCCACCACGGCGGCGGGGTCGGCATGGGCTTTTCCCAGCATTCCGGCATGGTGGTGGTCTGCGACGGCAGCGAAGAGGCCGACCGGCGGCTGGAACGGGTGCTCTGGAACGACCCGGCGACCGGCGTCATGCGCCACGCCGATGCCGGCTATCCGATCGCGCTCGACTGCGCCCGCGATCATGGGCTGCGGCTGCCGGGCATCCTCGGCAACTGAGCCCCGCGCGCGCCAGCACCGCGGGGCGCTGCGGGGGCACCGGGCCCCCGCCGGCGGCAGCGCGTCCTCGGCTCAGCCGGCGGCGTGGCTCCCCCAAGGCCCGTGATGGCTGTTCGCCCCGTCGAGCCGATCGAAGCCGTGCGCGCCGAAGAAATCGCGCTGGCCCTGGATCATGTTGGCGGTCGAACGGGCGGTGCGCATCATGTCGAAATAGGCGAGCCCGGCCGACAGCGCCGGCATTGGCAGGCCGTTCAGCGTCGCCACCGAGACCGCCTGGCGCAGCGCGCCATGGGTCGCCTTGAGCTTCTCGGCGAAGGCCGGCGCGAACATCAGGTTGCGCTCCGGCGCGCCGGTCAGCGCGGTCGCCATGTCATTCAGCATGGCCGAGCGGATGATGCAGCCGGCCCGCCAGACCCGGGCGATCTCCGGCAGCGGCAGCGGCCAGTCGAAGGCCTTGGCCGCCGCACCTATCATCGCGAAGCCCTGGGCATAGCACAGGATCTTGCCGCAGATCAGCGCCTGCTCCAGCCCGTCGATGGTCAGCCCGCCCGCCATCCCGGCCGGCAAGCGCTGCGGCGCCGCGCCGAACAGCGCCTCGCCCGCCTGCCGCTCGTCGAGCCGGGCGGAGAGGTTGCGCGCCGCCACCGCCGCCTCGATCACCGTGATCGGCGCGGCCAGAAGCTGCGCCTCGATCGCGGTCCAGCGCCCGGTGCCCTTCTGACCGGCGCGGTCGAGGATCATGTCGAGCATCGGACCGCCGCCGATCGGATCGCGCGCCGCCGCGACCTCGGACGAGATCTCGACGAGGTAGGAATGCAGCGGCCCCTCGTTCCAGCGCCGGAACACCGCGGCGATCTCCTCAGCCGCCATCCCCAGGCCATCGCGCATCGCGCCATAGACCTCGGCGATCATCTGCATGTCGGCATATTCGATGCCGTTATGCACCGCCTTGACGAAATGTCCGGCACCGCCCGGCCCCATATGGGTCGCGCAGGGAACGCCCTCGTATTGCGCCGCGATCGCCCGCAGGATATGCGCCACGCGGTCCCAATCCGCCTTCTCGCCGCCGCCCATGATCGAGGGGCCGTGCCGCGCCCCCTCCTCGCCGCCCGAGACGCCGATGCCGAGGAACCGCGGGCCGCCCTTGGCCGCCGCCGCCGCGCGGCGGTCGGTGTCGTGGAAATTGGCGTTGCCGGCGTCGATGATCATGTCGCCGGGCGACAAGAGCGGGGTGAGCTTGGCGATCTCGTCATCGACCACCGGGCCAGCCGGCACCATCAGGATGATCGCGCGCGGCGGCTTTATCGCCGCCACCAGCGCCTCCAGCGTCTCGGTCGGGACGATCCGTTCGGCCAACTCGCCGGCGCCGGCATGGAAGGCCCGCGTGGTCGCCGTGGTGCGGTTCCAGACGGCGATATCGAACCCCTTCTCGGCGATGTTGAGCGCCAGCATCGCCCCCATCGTCCCAAGGCCGATCAGGCCGATTTCGGCTTGCCCCATGCTCTCTCTCCCTGGCTTGTCCGCAGCGCCGGGGCCTACCGACCCCGCGTTAGCGCTGACATTGGCGGCATCCGGCGGCTAGTGCAAGGCCCCGCCCCGGCGACGGTTGCGCGGCTGACGTTGCGCGGCGGCGGCTGTCCGACCAAGCGTCAGCAGGGCCGCCCCGCGCGCCGGCCGCTCAGCGGATCATATAGACCTTCTTCACCGTCTGATGCACCACGCAGGTGCCCGCCCAGCCCTGCGGGAAGAAGGCGGCGGTGTCGGGGCTGATTTCGATCACCTCGCCGCTGTCATGGGTGTAGGTCGCGCGGCCCTCCAGGAAATGGCAGAACTCGTCGCGCGTCACCTCGCAGCGCCAGGTGCCCGGCGTGCAGGTCCACAGCCCGCATTCGTTCGCCCCTTCCGCGCCCTTGTGGATGAGCCGGCCGGCGACCCGGCTCTCGCCGTCGATCATGGTCGGCACCACGCCCCAGTCGATCAGGTCCTTCTGGTCGAGCGGCGCGCGCATCAGCGGTACGGTGGTCATCGGGGCTTCCTTCACAGCAGGTCAGACAGGAGCCGCGCAGCCTTGGCCGGCCCGTCGGCGGCCCGCATCGCGGCAGAGGTGGCGGCCAGGCGTGCCTTCATCGCGCCGTCCAGCAGACAGGTGGCCAGCTTCTCGGCCAGTTCCACAGATCG
>JAKAJW010000226.1 GCA_021813645.1 Pseudomonadota bacterium
GGCCGGGCCCTGGCCGCCAACCTCACGCCGGAGGCGGTGATCGGCGATTTCGACTCGCTCCGGGCGGCCGACCGCGCCCGGCTCGACCCGGCGACGCTGCACCCGATCGCCGAGCAGGAAACCACCGATTTCGACAAGGCGCTGCGGTCGGTGGCGGCCCCCTTCACCCTGGCCGTCGGCTTCTCCGGCGCCCGGCTCGATCACGCGCTGGCGGTGATGAACACGCTCTGCCGCCACCCTGACCGGCGCTGCCTGGTGCTTTCGGCCCAGGACGTCACCTTCCTCGCCCCGCCCCGGCTGACCCTGCGGCTGCGCCCCGGCACCCGGCTGTCGCTCTTTCCGATGGCCGAGGTCTCCGGCACCGCCGAGGGGCTGCGCTGGCCGCTCGACGGGCTGCGCTTCGCCCCCGCCGGCCGGATCGGCACCTCGAACGAGGTCGTCGCGCCCGAGGTGCGGCTGGCCTTCGCCACGCCCGGGATGCTCGTCATCCTTCCCCGACGATCCCTTCCCGCGGCCCTCGCGGCCCTGGTTCCTGCCTCGGCGCCGGCGCATGATCCGGCACCCCATCGGGCGCCCGCGCCAACTGGCGCTCGCGGTAGATGATGTAGAGACCGGAGGCGCAGATCACCCCGATCCCAAGCCAGGTCAGCAGGCTGGGGAAATTGCCGAACACCAGATAGCCGAAGCTCGCCGAGCTGACGATCTCCAGATAATGCAGCGGCGCCAACGTCGCCGCCGGCGCCAGCCGCAGCCCGAAGCTCATCAGCATATGCGACACCGTCGCGGCCAGGCCGACGCCGAACAGAAAGCCCCAGGTCCAGCCCTGCGGCCAGCCGAAGGCCAGCGAAGGCACCGCGAAAGGCGTGGCGATCAGCATCACCGGCAGCCAGAGCACCGCCGCGGCCAGCGCGGTATGGAACTGCATCGCGGCCGGATGCTGGAACGGCGCCAACTGCCGGGTGACGATGATATAGAGCGCGAAGAACAGCGCGGTGCCGAGCGGGAAGAACGCCACCGCCCCGAAGGCCTCGAAACTCGGGCGCACCACCAGGAGCGCGCCGAGAAAGCCCACCGCCGCCGCGCCGAGCCGGCGCGGCCCGACCCGCTCGCCATAGAGCGCCCAGCCGAGCAGCAGGATGATGAAGGGCTCGACGAAGACCAGCGCCAGCGCATCGGCCAGCGGCATCACCCGCACCGCGGCGACGAAGCAATAGGTCGACAGGATCGAGACCAGCGCCCGCACCAGGGTCAACCGCAGCTCGCGCCCGCCCATGCGCAGCCGCAGCCCCATCGCCAGCACCACCGGCGCCATCAGGCTGCCCTGCACGAGGAAACGGGCAAGCGTCACCTCGCCGACCGAGACGGACCCGGTTGCAAGTTTGGAAAAGACGTCGATCAGCGGGGCGATGGCACAGAACCCCAGCATGAAGGCGACGCCCAGCGGAACACGGTCGGCGGAAGCGGTCATCCGCTCCGCCTAGCGGCGCAAACCGGCCGCGTCTGTCCCGATTGCGACATCGCCGCGGCGGGATGGCCCTGCTCTCCTCCCCGGCCCGCCCCTCCGGCCCGCCCCTCCGGCCCGAGAGGCTGCCTGCGCCCCCGCACCGCTAGAGTCCGCGCCGCGCCCCGATGCCCCTCGGGTCTCGCCGCGCGTCGCCGGGCCGGCAACAGCCCGCCAAGGCGACCGGCCGCGGCCGGGCCGCGTCGGTGGCGCGATTTCCCCGCAGACCCGCGCCGCGGGCCGCGCGTCCGACCGGCAGCTTCCCGCCCGCGGCTTCGGCCGCCGTTCGCGCCGGACACGCCAGCCCTTCCCAGCCGGCCGCCCGGCCGCTATCAAAACCGCGCCAACCGGAGAAGCTGATGCCGAAGACCCGCACCGCCCTGCTCGCGCTGCTCGCCCTTCTCAGCCTTTCGGCCTGCGCCTCCGGCCCCTCGCCCCAGGAAGCCGCCAGCACGATCCCGCTCGCCGCCGGCCGGTCGCCCGAGATGGACCAGCTGATCGCCAAGGCCGCCAAGGCCTATGACGTGCCGGTGACCCTGGTGCATCGGGTGGTCGCGCGCGAAAGCAGCTACAACCCGCGCGCCCGCAACGGACCCTATTACGGGCTGATGCAGATCCTGCCGGAAACCGCCCGCACCATGGGCTATCAGGGTCCGGCCAGCGGCCTGCTCGATCCCGCGGTGAACCTGACCTATGGGGTGAAATACCTGCGCGGCGCCTGGCTGCTGTCCTACGGCAACCAGAACACCGCCATCATGTGGTATTCCCGCGGCTACTATTACGAGGCCCGGCGGCGCGGCATGCTGGCGGAGGTTGGCCTGCGCTAGGCCCGGCACCGCCTGCCCCGGCCCCGCGATGCCGTCCTCAAGCGGCCGCGACCCCGCTTGGCGCCGGGCGCCGCCGCCCCTCGGCACACCGCATCGTGCGGCCCCCCGGCCGCGACCAGTAAGACGCCCGGACGAAGCCCGCCCGCGCGGGACGCCGACGAAGCCGGCCTGGGCCCGGGCAACCCGCCATCACCCCGCCGCCGGCCCGCCCGGCTCTGCGACGAGCCATCCCCACCCGGCGACGGCCCCCCTTCGCATCGGGCCACCGCCCCCCAGCGCAGTGCCGTGCCCCAGGGCGTCCCGCGACTCCGCTCCGGCGGCCCGGCCCGCGGGAGCTGGCCGAGGTCGGCCCCGCTCGGGCGTCCCCCTGCCGGCTGGGCGGTCCTGTTCCAACGTCGGTATTTTGTCGGTGTGATATCGGTGCGAAATCGGTGTCAAATCGGTGGGACCCAGATCGCGGTCCTCGCGCCCCGGCAGCCCGACCCTTCGGGTAGCTCGGCAGGCCGCCTCCGGCGCCGGCGAAGCGGTCGCTTGCCCCGCCGCCACGAAGCCCCTAGCATCCCGGCGGCGGAGGAAAAAATGCTGACATTCCACACACTCGACGTCTTCACCAGCCGGCCCTACGCTGGCAATCCGCTGGCCGTGGTGCTCGGCGCCGACGCGCTCACCCCCGCTCAGATGCAGCGCATCGCGCGCGAGTTCAACCTGAGCGAAACGATCTTCGTCCAGCCCCCGCGCGACCCCGCGAACACCGCCCGTGTCCGCATCTTTTTTCCCACCGCCGAAATCCCCTTCGCCGGCCACCCGACCATCGGCTGCGCCGTGCTGCTGGCCAGCCAGGCCGCGCCCGAGGGCGATTTCACCAAGGAAATCAGGCTGGAAGAGGAAGCGGGCCTGGTTCCGGTCACGGTCACCCGACGCGGCGCGCGGACCGAGGCGGAGCTGATCGCCCCGGTGTTGCCGCATGCCCATTCCGGTCGCGTCAGCAAGGACCTGGCCGCCCGCGCCCTGGGCTTGGCGGCCGAAGACATCGGCCTGCGCCAGCACCGCCCCGGGGTCTGGGCCGGCGGG
>JAKAJW010000020.1 GCA_021813645.1 Pseudomonadota bacterium
GGGCCAAGCCGCATCACGTCATAGACCGCGAAGCGCCCGCCCGGCCGCAGCACCCGCGCCACCTCGGCGAACAGCGCGGCCTTGTCGGCGATGTTCATGCCGACATGCAGCATCACCGCCGCATCGAAACTCTCCGCCGGGAAAGGCAGCGCAAGCACATTGCCCTGGCGCAGCCGCACCTGGCCCTCCAGCCCCAGCTCGCGGGTCAGCGCCTGCCCCACGGCGACGAACTCGGGCGTCAGGTCCACGCCCTCCACCTCGATCGCGCAGGCGGCGGCCAGCCAGCGCGCCGTGCCGCCGATGCCGCAGCCGAGGTCGAGCAGCTTCGCCCCCGGCGCCGGTGCCAGCGCCGCCGCCAGCGCCTTGGTCGCCGGCCGGCCGCCCATGTGGAACTCGTCCACCGCGCCCAGCAGGTCGAGCGGCGCGCCCGCGCCGTCGAGCTTGCGCAGCCCGGCATGAATCGCCTCGGCCAATCCGCTCAACGCGTAATGCGCGGCGATGGCCCGGTCCCGATCGATCACGCTGTCCATCTTGGCCTCCTCTGCCTTGCTCGCCTCTAGCCTCGCACCCGGGCCTACAGCCGTCCACTGCAAGATCTGTAGCATCCCGCCGCTCGCAGCCATGTTATGCTGGCCCGATGACGGGCTACGGGCAGTTCTGTTCCATCGCCAAGGCGCTCGAAGTGGTGGGCGAGCGCTGGACGCTGCTGATCCTGCGCGAGTTGATCTGCGGCGCCGCCCGGTTCAGCGAAATCCAGCGCGGTCTGCCGCGGCTGTCGCCCTCGCTGCTTGCCAAGCGGCTCGCCGCGCTGGAGGCGGGCGGCGTGATCCGGCACGAGGCCGGCGGCTATCGCCTCACCGAAGCCGGGGCCGAGCTGCGCCCGGTGGTCGAGGCGCTCGGCATCTGGGGGCAGCGCTGGGTACGCGGCCAGCTCACCCCGGAGGATTTCGACCCCGACCTGCTGATGTGGGACATGCGCCGCCGGATCGCGCTCGACCGGCTGCCAGCCGGGCGGCTCTGCGTCGCCTTCGGCTTTCCAGACGCACCGCCCGGCAAGCGCGCCTACTGGCTGCTGCTCAGCCCCGAGGCCGCCGATCTCTGCATCTCCGACCCCGGTGTCGAGCCCGATCTCTGGGTCACCACCTCGCTCCAGCTGATGGTGCGGATCTGGAACGGCGACCTGCCGCTCGCCCCCCGCATCGCCGATGGCAGCGTCGAGCTCAGCGGCCCGCGCACCCTCTGCGCTGCATTCCCAGGTTGGCTCCAGCTTGGCGCCTTCGCCGGCGTCGCCGCCGCCCGCCCGGCTCAGGCCGGCGCGGCGTCCGCCAACGGCCGGTCGAGGTTGGGCAGAAAGGCGGCCAGCAGCCCGATCGCCGGCAGGAAGGCGCAGACCCGGTAGACGAAGTCGATCCCCTGCCAGTCCGCCAGCAGGCCCAGCAGCGCCGCGCCGAACCCGCCGATGCCGAAGGCCAGCCCGAAGAACAGCCCCGACACAGTGCCGACCCGACCCGGCATCAGTTCCTGGCCGTAGACGATGATCGATGGAAAAGCCGAGGACAGGATCAACCCGATCACCCCGCTCAAGGCCACCGTCACCGGCAGGCTGGCATAGGGCAGCACCAGCGAGAACGGCAGCGCGCCCAGGATCGAGCCCCAGATCACCGCCTTGCGCCCCACCCGGTCGCCCACCGGGCCGCCGACCATCGTTCCGATCGCCATGCCGGCCAGGAAAACAAACAGCGCCATCTGCGCAGAATGCTCGGCCAGGCCGAAGTGGTGCATCAGGTAGAAGATGTAATAGCTGGTGATGCTGGCAATGTAGAAGAACTTCGACATGATCAGCAGCAGCAGCAGCGACATCACCCGGGCGACCTCGCCCCGCGGCCGCGCCAGCGGTTTCGGCTGCGGCTTGGCCTTCACCTTCAGATGCGTCTGATACCAGCGGCCGAGCCCGGTCATCAGCAACACCCCCGCCAACGCGGCGAGCGAGAACCAGGCCAAGCTCGCCCGGCCGTGCGGCAGCACGAAGAAGGCGACGATCAGCGGCCCGACCGCGGTGCCGGTGTTGCCGCCGATCTGAAAGATCGACTGCGCCAGCCCATGCGCGCCGCCGGAGGCGAGCCGGGCCAGCCGCGCCGTCTCCGGGTGGAAGATCGACGAGCCGATGCCAAGCAGGACCGCCCCCGCCACCAGCGCCAGATAATGCGTGGCATAGGCCACCGTCAGCACCCCGGCCAGGGACGAGGCCATGCCGAAGGGCAGCGAATAGGGCTTCGGCCGGCGGTCGGTGTAGAGCCCGACCAGCGGCTGCAGCAGCGATCCGGTGGCCTGGAAAGTGAAGGTCAGCAGCCCGATCTGCGCGAAGCTGAGCGCAAAGCCCCCCTTGAACAGCGGGTAGGAAGCCAGGAACAGCGACTGCATCAGGTCGTTGACGAAATGACAGAGACTGGCGGCCAGCAATGCCGGGAACACGGGTCCGGTTGCGGCTCGGGCGGTGGCCATTCAGGGGCACTCCTTGGGACTACGACAGTCGCGCGCCCGTCGCACGGCCGTCGCGTTCGAGGCATTTAGGCGGCTGGACCCCGGCCCGCCACCGGGATAGGGTCAATGAGTTACGCGAGTGGGCCATGCGCACCAAGAGCAGCTTCGATCCCACCGTCCCCGAGGTGCCGCGCCCGGTGATCGCGCGCGCCACCGACCGGCCGGACGGCGACTATGTCGCGCCGCATGTCCATCGCCGCGGCCAATTGCTGACCGGGGCGACCGGCGTCGTCCTCGCCACCACGCCGGACGGCGCCTGGATGATGCCGCCCGAACGCGGCCTGTGGATCCCGGCCGGCACGCTGCACTCGGTGCATTGCTTCGGCCGGGTCCGCACGCAAAGCCTCTACTTCGAACCGGGCAGCCTGACCGGCATGCCCGAGCATTGTCAGGTGCTGGCCGTCCCGCCGCTGATGCGCGCGCTGCTGGCCGAAGCGGCGGAATTGCCGAAGGAATACGACCCCGAGGGCCGCGACGGCGCTGTGATGGCGCTGATCCAGCAGGAACTGCCACGGCTGCCGGCCCTGCCGCTCTCGCTGCCGCTGCCGCGCGACCCCGCGCTCGCGCATCGCTGCCGCGCCTTCCTCGCCCGGCCCGACCCGCATGACCGCATCGAGGACTGGGCCGAGGCGCTGGGGATGAGCCGGCGCAGCTTCACCCGCGCCTTCCGCCGCGAGACCGGCTACAGCTTCGTCGCCTGGCGCCAGCAGGCCTGCGTGCTGGCCGCCCTGCCCCGGCTCGCTGCCGGCGACCCGGTGACGACGGTGGCGCTCGACCTCGGCTACGACAACCCCGCCGCCTTCACCGCCATGTTCCGCCGCACCCTCGGCGCCCCGCCCAGCACCTATCTGCGCCGG
>JAKAJW010000449.1 GCA_021813645.1 Pseudomonadota bacterium
GGCGGCGTCCGGTCGCAACTCAGGATCAGCGCGCGCGGATCGTCTGACGCCACCGCGACCCGCTCGATCTCCACTCCGGCGATGGCGAAGCCGCAGGACGGGCCCGCGGCGAACGGATCGGCCGCGTCCACCACCAGATCGGCCAGCGCCTGGGCGGTCACCCGCACCGCGCGCCCGGCGCTTTCGGCCAGCAGGAACAGCGGGCAAAGCCAGGGCGCGCGGTTCTGCCGTGCCAGCAGCGCATGGGCATCCATCTCCGCCATCCGGGCGCGGGCCGCCTCGCTCGGCCGGCCGAAACCGTCGAAGTCGAACATATAGGCCGGCGCCGGGAAGACGAGATCGTGCGGCCCATGCTGCCAGGCCAACTGCCAATGCGCCCGAATCACCGGATGATGGCCGATTTCGGCGCTGCCGGATTCGAAGGTGGCGAAGAAGATCGGCCGGTGCAGGCCGCGGCGGCTGAATTCCCGCTCGATCTTTGCCATCAGCGCCCGCAGCCCGGCCAGCAAGGCGGCGGTGTCGGAGCCGACATCCTCCAGCCCGTAGTCGATCCCCACCGCCAGCGCCCGCGGCCGCTTGCCGAGCGCCTGCGCCGCGGCGCAGAGACTGTCGGCCGCCGCCAGCAGATTGTCGAAGGCCGGCCCGTCGAGCAGATCGGCGATCCGCCCGGCGCCGTCGGTTTCGGCGCGCACCAGCATCAGCGGAAGACCCTGATGATGCGCCCGGCGCCAGCCAAGCAGCGTATCAGCGATCAGGCTTTCCCGCGTCGCGTAGCGCAGCCGCTGCAGCCGTTCGGTCGGCACGGCCGTTGCCGTGCCCTCCAGCCCCACCGCGCCGATATGGTCGCCCGGCGCCAGCACATGGAAGCCGAAAGCCGCGCCGCCCGGGTTGAAGCCGGCCCGCCGGGCGCCGCCGATGGCGAAGATGCCGTAAAGCGGACCGGAGGCGGCAGCCAGGATGTCGCCGCCGGCGACCGGGCGCTGATAGCCGCGCGCACCGCCCTCGCCCAGATCGGCGGTGAAGCGCCACCAGCCGTCAGCCTCGCGCAGGTCCCAGGCGTCGATGTCGCCCAGCACCTCTGCCGGCTCGGCCGGTGCGCCGAACAGCCGTGCCCTGAGATCGGCGAGAACCGTGTCGGACAGTCTGAGCGTCAGCCCGGTCTCGTCGAAGGTCACGACGTCGCCGTTGTCGGCCCGGATCAGCACGCCGTGCGCACCTTCTGCGCCCTGGGCTGGCATTCTTTTCGTCTCCGCAAGCCGCTCGGGCTCCATTTGCCTGTGCCGGGCCGCCTGGGTCAAGCCGTTTCCCTGGCGGCATCCTCGGTGAACCCGCCGCGGCCCGGCATGCGGCGACATTTCCCTTTGTGAACCTAGGGGTTTCGCCTAGAATCCAAGGCCTGGGGGCGGTCTGGCCTGGACTTGCCCCCGGGCAAGGGCCAGCAACCGGCCGCGGCAGAACGAGGAGCGCACCGCATGAGCAAGAGAGATGACTTGATCGCGAAATACGCTGACGATCTGAAGAACAAATGCAAGATGACGCCCGACATGGACCTGCTGACCAAGGTAACGATCGGCTGCGGCCCCGCGATCTACAATGCCGATAGCGAGACCGTCGCCGGCTCCGACAAAAGCGAGTTGGAGACCGTGAAGACCAACTTCCTGATGAAGAAGCTGGGTCTTGCCGACAGTCCGAAGCTGATGGAAGCGATCAATTCGGTGATCGAGACCTACGGCCGGTCCGAGCGCAACAAGTATCGTGCCGTGGTCTACTACATGCTGGTGAAGCATTTCGGCAAGGAATCCGTCTACGGCTGAACCCGTCTCCAGGACGGGAAGGCCGCAGACAGTTCGAATTTTCGGTACTTCCCGTTTGCCTGGCCCGGGGCCGTGGCCTAGTCTGGATCGGACGGGCCAGGATGGCCGGAACCGAAAACGGACACGAGCGGTGCTGGGGAAGCACGTGGGGTGACGGAGGGTTCCGGCGGGGTCGGGGCCCTCCATTTCGTTTCGGACCATCGATCCGCCGTCCTCGCCCCGCGCCGGTAGGCCGCACTTGCCGCTTGTGATCGCCGCCGTTTCGCGGTTCTTTCGCCGCGTTCTCAGGGCGGGGCGGAATTCCCCACCGGCGGTAAGCGGTTTCCGCAAGCCCGCGAGCGCCTTCCTCGGAAGGGTCAGCAGACCAGGTGGGACTCCTGGGCCGACGGTCACAGTCCGGATGGAAGGGAACGGGAAGAGCGCGGGCCTTCGGTCCCGGGCGCTGTCCTGTCTGCCTTGAGTTGTGTGCGTAGACGAAAGGAAAACGCCATGACTCGCCTCGCTTCCGGCTCCGCCCTCACCGGCGCGGTGCTGATGATCCTCGCCGGCGCGCTCTTCGCCGTCGACAACACGCTCGTCCAATATATCGCGATGGTGAAGGTCGTCCCGCCGGGCCGCATCGCCTTCTGGCAATATGCCATTGCCCTGCTCGCCGCCCTGCCCTGGCTGGCCACGCGCGGGCTTCGCGCGCTGCGGACGGCGCATTTCGGCTGGCATGTCGCCCGCGTGGGGCTGGCCGCGCTTGGCGCCCGCTTCTGGGTCGCGGGCCTCGCCCATGTGCCGATCTGGCAGGCGATCGCGCTTGTCATGCTTTCGCCGTTCTTCGTCACCCTCGGCGCCGGGCTCGTCCTGCGCGAGCGCGTCGGCGCCGAGCGCTGGCTTGCCGTCACGGTCGGTTTTCTTGGCGGGATGATCCTGCTGCAGCCCTGGTCGAAGGCGTTCACGCCGCAGGCCCTGCTGCCGGTGCTGGCGGCGGTGTTCTGGGCGTTTTCCTCGCTGATGACCAAACGCATGACCCGCTTCGAATCCGCCGAGGGCCTCACCCTCTACCTGCTGCTGCTGCTGACCCCGCTCAACGCGGCGCTGGGCTGGAGCCAGGGCCTGGCGATCACCGCGGCCACGGCGCCGCTGCTCGTCGGCACCGGCCTGCTGACGGCGCTGGCGAATTTCACGCTGATCAAGGCCTATGCCGTGGCCGATGCCGCCTATCTGCAGCCGTTCGACCATGTGAAGCTGCCGTTCAACGTGGTGCTCGGCCTGGCGGTCTTCGGCTTCGTCCCGCCCGGCAGCCTGTGGCTGGGCGCGAGCCTGATCGTCGGCGCCTCGTTCTACATGATGCGGCGGGAGGCGCGCCCGGCCTTCGGCTGACGGCGTGGCTCAGCCCGCCACGCCGCCCAGCTCGCAGATCACCCGCCATTCGGCCTCGCTGACCGGCTGCACCGAAAGCCGCGAGTTGTTCACCAGGACCATCCCGGCCAGCCGCGGATCGGCCTTGCACATGTCGAGGCTCACCGGCATCGGCACCGGCACCACGGCGCGGATGTCGACGCATTCCCAGCGCTGGTCGTCGGTGGTGCTGTCC
>JAKAJW010000254.1:0-4680 GCA_021813645.1 Pseudomonadota bacterium
GCCTCGGCCCAGGCGGCGGCATGCGCGAGGCTGATTGCGGTCTTGGCGCGGCCGTCGGCGGTGCAGTGCACCTCGGTCGCGCGTTCGGCGAGGCAGAGCGTCACAGCGCGCGCACCGCCTCCAGCACCTCGTCGGCGTGGCCCTCGACCTTGACCTTGGGCCAGATCCGGGCGACCCGGCCGCTGCCGTCGATCAGCACGGTGGTACGGGTGATGCCCATATAGGTCTTGCCGTAGTTCTTCTTCTCGCCCCAGGTGCCGTAGCGTTCACAGGTGTCGGCGCCCTCGTCGGAGACCAGCGCGATGCCGAGCCCGTGCTTGGCGACGAATTTCTCGTGGCTCTTCACCGGGTCCTTGGAGATGCCGAGGATCACCGCGCCGGCGGCGGCGAAATCGGCGGCGCGGGCGGTGAAGTCGAGCGCTTCGGTGGTGCAGCCCGGCGTGTCGTCCTTCGGGTAGAAGTAGAGCACCACCGCCTTCGGCCGCAGCGCCGAGAGGGTGAGGCTGCCGCCGCCGTCGCGCGGCAGGGTGAAATCAGGCGCCATTTCGCCGATCGCGATCATTCGGGGTCTCCTGGCCGGCCCGGGGGATGTGACTGGTGTTTTATCCCATTTGCGCCAAAGATAAAGACAGGGCAGCGAAGACCAAAGGGCCGGGCAGGGCGCGCGCCGGAGAGCGATGAGCGAGGCAGTCAATCAGACGCGGCGACGCGGCCGTCTCGGGCTATGGGCGCTGCTCAGTCTCACGCTGCTGCTGGCGGCGTCGGGCCTGGCGCTGCTGGTCGCCACCGGCACGCCGCTGGTGGCGCCGGACTGGCTGGTGACCCGACTGGAATCGCAGGTGAACGCCAAGCTGCAGGGCGCGGTGCGGGTGCGGCTCGGCGGCGCCGAACTGCTGTTCGACCAGAGCCTGCTGCCGCGGGTGCAGATCCGCGACCTGCGGATCTACGGGCATGACGACGAGGAGATCGCCGATCTGCCGCAGCTGCAGGCGACGCTGTCGGCCGCGGCGCTGCTGGAGGGCCGGCTGGCCCCGCAGACGCTGAAGATCTCGGGCGCCAGCCTGGAGCTGCGCCGCAGCGCCGACGGCAGCTTCAACGTCGGCTTCGGCCATGAGCTGCATCCGACGCAGACCGAGCTGAGCAACCTGAGCGGGGTGCTGTCGTCGATCGACCGGGCGCTGGCCAAGCCGGTCCTGGCCGGGCTGAAGGAGATCCAGGCCGATGCGCTGAGCCTGCGGCTGGACGACGAACGGGCGAAGCGGATCTGGCAGGTCGGCGATGGCCGGCTGACCCTGGTGCAGGATGCCGAGGAGGTCTCGATCGAGCTCGGCTTCGGCCTGGCCAACCCGAATGGTGGAATGGCGCGGGCGGTGGTGACCTTCATCACCCGCAAGGCCTCGCCGCAGGCGCGGATGTCGGTGCGGGTCGACAATGTGGACGGCCGCGATATCGCGGCGGAGGTTCCGGCACTGGCCTTCCTGAAGGTGGTGCGGGCGCCGATCTCGGGCAATTTCCGCGCCGGCGTCGGTGCCAAGGGGCAGATCTCGACGCTGGAGGGGACGCTTGGCTTCGGGGCGGGGGCGGTGCAGGCACCGGGCACCAAGCCGCTGCGCTTCGACGGCGGGACGCTGGCCTTCAACTACGATCCGGTGGCGCAGAAGGTGGTGTTCACCGAAGCCTCGGTGCAGAGCCCGTCGCTGCGGGTGAAGGCGACCGGCCAGGCCTATCTGCGCGACAGCGCGGGCGGGCTGCCGCGCGAGCTTCTGGGCCAGGTCACTCTGACCCAGGTGATGGTCGATCCCGAGGGGCTGTTTCAGAAGCCGGTGCGCTTCAGCCAGGGCGCGATCGACCTGAAGTTGACGCTCGATCCGTTCGATCTGACGCTCGGCCAGTTGATGCTGCGCGAAGGCGAACGCAAGATCGAGACCTCGGGCGATTTCGCCGCCACGCCAAAGGGGTGGAAGGTCTCGCTCGACACCCGGCTGAATCAGATCAGCCATTCCGACCTGCTGGCGCTCTGGCCGGTCTTCGTGGTGCCGCAGACGCGGGAATGGCTGGCCGAGAACGTCCAGACCGGGATGCTGTTCAACGTGCGCGCGGCGCTGCGGCTGGATCCCGGGGTGAAGCCGAAGCTGTGGCTGGGCTACGATTTCTCGAATGCCGATGTGCGCTTCCTGAAGACGCTGCCGCCGATCCAGGCCGGGCGCGGCTATGCGGTGATGCAGGACGAGACCTATACGATGGTGGTCGATTCCGGCCATGTCGTGGCGCCGCAGGGCGGCAATGTCTATGTCTCCGGCTCGGTCTTCAAAGTGCCCGACGTGACGTTGAAGCCGCCGCCGGCGGTGGTCGATCTGCGCACCCATTCGACCATCACCGCGGCGCTGTCGATCCTCGACCAGAAGCCGTTCCTGTTCCTGTCAAAGGCCGGGCTGCCGGTCGATCTGGCCGAGGGGACGGCGGATCTGCATTCGATCATCAAGCTGCCGCTGGCCGACAAGGTGGAGCTGCCGGACGTCAGCTTCGAGGTGTCGGGCACCCTGTCGGATGTGCGCAGCGACAAGCTGGTGAAGGGGCGGGTGGTGACGGCGCCGAGCCTGTCGGTGAAGCTCGACACCGATCGCATCACCATCGCCGGCAACGGCAAGCTGGGCCAGGAGCCGGTCGATGTGACCTGGTGGCAGGATCTGGGCCCGGGCCAGGGCGGGGTCAGCCATCTGGCGGGCACGGTGGAGCTGAGCCAGGCCTTCGCCGAGGAGTTCCATCTGGGCTTCCCGCCCGGCGCGATCACCGGCACGGGCGCGGCGGCGCTGACCGCCACGCTGGAGAAGGGCGGCGGCGGCAGCTTCGCCCTGGAGTCGGACATGCTGGGCGTCGGTCTGGCGCTGCCGGAACTGGGCTGGGCCAAGCCGGCGCAGACAAAGGGCCTGCTGCAGGTCTCCGGCCGGCTCGGCACGCCGATCGCGATCGACAAGCTGGTGGTGCAGGGCAACGGGCTGGACGCCAGCGGCCATGTGCTGCTGAACGCGAACGGCACGCTGAACCTGGTCCGCTTCGACCGGGTGCGGCTGGGCGGCTGGCTGGACGGGCCGGTGGATGTGGTCGGCCGCGGCCCGGGCCGCGGTATCGCGGTGGCAATGCGCGGCGGGACGATCGATCTGCGGCGAGCGCGCTTCCAACGCTCGGCCGCGCGCGGGTTGGCGGTGCCGATCACACTGGCGCTGCAGCGGCTGGTGGTGTCCAAGGGCATCGCGCTGACCGGCTTCAAGGGCGGTTTCACCACGCTGGGCGGTTTCAACGGCAGCTTCACCGCACAGGTCAACGGCCAGGGCGAGGTGCAGGGCACGGTGGTGCCCTCGAAGGACGGCACCGCGGTGCGCATCCGCTCCGACGACGCCGGGCAGGTGATCGCGGCGGCCGGCGTGTTCGACCGTGGTCGCGGCGGCGGCTTCGACCTGACGCTGATGCCGCGGCCCGAGCCGGGGCAATATGACGGCACGCTGAAGATCAGCAACATCAAGGTGGTGAAGGCGCCGGCGCTGGCCGATCTGCTGGAGGCGATCTCGATTGTCGGGCTGCTCGACCAGCTGAACGGGCCGGGGATCGGCTTTTCCGACGTCGATGCGAACTTCCGGCTGACGCCGGATGCGATCGAGATCACCAAAGGGTCGGCGATCGGCCCGTCGATGGGGATCTCGGCGGCGGGGCTCTACGATCTGACCCAGGAGACCTTCGACATCCAGGGGGTGATCTCGCCGATCTATTTCCTGAACGGGTTCGGCGCCTTCCTGACCCGTGCCGGCGAAGGGCTGTTCGGCTTCAACTACCGGCTGCGCGGCACCTCGGCGGCGCCGCGGGTCTCGGTCAATCCGCTTTCGATCTTGACGCCGGGCATGTTCCGCGACTTGTTCCGCCGACCGGCGCCGAAACTACCCGATAAGTGACCATGAAGCTTTCCGACTTCGATTTCGACCTGCCCGAGCGGCTGATCGCCACCCGGCCCGCGCGGCCGCGCAGCGCGGCGCGGCTGTTGGTGGCGGAGGGCGGCGGGATGCGCGATCTGCATGTGCGCGACCTGCCCGAGGTGCTGCGGCCGGGCGACCTGATGGTGCTGAACAACACCAAGGTGATCCCGGCCCGGCTGACCGGGGTGCGCGAGCGGCAGACCGGCCAGGGCCCGGCGCGGGCGCGGGTCGAGGTGACGCTGCTGGAGCCGCTGGCGGAGGGCGGCTGGCGCGCCCTGGCCAAGCCGCTACGCAAGCTTGCCGAGGGTGAGGCGATCGTCTTCCCGGCCGGGCTCGAGGCGCGGGTGCTGAGCCGCGACGAGACTTCGGTGCGGCTGACCTTCAACCTGGAGGGCGCCGCCTTCGACGCGGCCCTGGCCGAGGCGGGGGCGATGCCGCTGCCGCCCTATATCGCGGCCAAGCGGCCGGCGGATGCGCAGGACCGCGAGGACTACCAGGCCGTCTTCGCCCGCCATGCCGGGGCGGTGGCGGCGCCGACGGCGAGCCTGCATTTCGACGCGGCGCTATTGGCGGCGCTGCGGGCGCGCGGGGTGGGCTTCGCCGAGGTGACGCTGCATGTCGGCGCCGGCACCTTCCTGCCGGTGAAGGTCGAGGACGTCACCACCCACCGGATGCATGCCGAATGGGGCGAGGTGACGCCGGAGGCGGCCGCGGC
>JAKAJW010000254.1:4690-17703 GCA_021813645.1 Pseudomonadota bacterium
GGCGGTGAATGCGGTGCGCGCGGCCGGCGGGCGGATCGTCGCGGTGGGCACCACCGCGCTGCGGCTGATCGAGAGCGCGGCGGATGCCGCCGGGCGGCTGCAGCCCTGGCGCGGGACCACCGATATCTTCATCTATCCCGGCTATCGCTTCCGCATCACCGATGCGCTGATGACCAATTTCCACTTGCCGAAATCGACCCTGCTGATGCTGGTCTCGGCGTTGATGGGGCGCGAGCGGATCGCGGAAATTTACGCGCATGCCATTTCCGAGGGCTACCGTTTCTTTTCCTATGGCGATGCCTCGCTTTTGATTCCCGAGCGGCCTTGACGGCGCTTTAGGGGCAGGTCATGTCGCCGGCGCCACAGCGGCCGGCGCCGTGCCGGCCTATGCCGAGGCCCAGACCCGAGAGGAAAGAGATGCTGACCGTTCTGCGCAATTCCTGGGCCTTGCTGCTGGGCATCATGCTGTTGATGCTGGGCAACGGCATGCAGGGCACGCTGCTCGGCATCCGCGGCGGCATCGAGGGATTCTCGACGCTGCAGATGTCGGTCGTCATGTCGTCCTATTTCCTCGGCTTCCTGTTTGGCAGCCGGATGACGCCGGAGATGCTGCGCCGGGTCGGCCACGTCCGGGTCTTCGCGGCGCTCGGCTCGCTGATCTCGGCGGTGCTGATCCTCTATGCGGTGGCGCCGAACTGGATCGCCTGGTCGGCCGAGCGGGTCATCATCGGCTTCTCCTTCTCCGGCGTCTACATCACCGCCGAGAGCTGGCTGAACAACGCCTCGACCAACGAGAACCGCGGCAAGGCGCTGTCGCTCTACATCATCGTGCAGATGATCGGCATCATCGCGGCACAGACGCTGCTGAACTTCGGCGATCCGGCCGGCTACGAGCTGTTCATCATCCCCTCGGTGCTGGTTTCGGTGGCCTTCACGCCGATCCTGCTGTCGGTGGCGCCTGCACCGGCCTTCGCGGCGACCAAGGCGCTGAGCTTTCGCCGGCTCTACCGCACCTCGCCGCTGGGGATCGTGGCGATGTTCCTGCTGGGCGGGGTATTCTCGGCGCAGTTCGCCATGGCCTCGGTCTGGGGCACGGCGGCCGGGCTGACGGTGCGGCAGATCTCGATCTTCACCGCGATGATCTATGTCGGCGGGCTGATCTTCCAATATCCGATCGGCTGGCTGTCGGACCGGATCGACCGCCGCCATCTGGTGCTGGGGCTCGCCATCTTGGGCACGCTCATCATGACCGTGGCGGTGGTGTTCCAGCCCGGTTTCTATGTGCTGGTCGGTATCGGCATGCTGTCGGGCGGGATTTCCAACCCGCTTTATTCGCTGCTGGTGGCCTATGTGAACGATTATCTGGAGGGGCCGGACATGGCGGCGGCCTCGGCCGGGCTGATCTTCATCAATGGGCTGGGCGCGATCACCGGGCCGGTGATCACCGGCTGGGTGATGGCGCGGGTCGGCCCGTCGGGCTTCTTCCTGTTCATGGCGGTGCTGTTCCTGGCGATGGCGAGCTATGCCGGCTGGCGGATGACGCGGCGGCGGCACCGCGAGATCGTCGAGCACCCGGGCAGCTTCACCCCGCTGTCGCCGGCGGCCTCGGCGCTGGCGGTGGGGGCCGCGATCGAGGCGGCGCAGCACGAGGCGGAGGCCAACGAGGCCTGATCGCGCATTGCGCCGGGGGGCGCAAGCGGGCAGGCTCCGGTTGCGGCAGGCCGGGGGAGTTGCGATGTCCGATCCCGTAGAGGTGCTCGACTACTGGCTGGGCGCTCTCGGCCCGGAGGGCTGGTATGCCGGCGGCGCGGCGCTCGACGCGGAGATCCGTGAGCGGTTCGAGCCGCTGTGGCAGGCGGCGGCGGAGGGCGGGCTCGACCACTGGGTCGAGGGCGCGGGCCCCGCGCTCGCCTTCATCGTGCTGACGGACCAGTTTCCGCGCAACATGTTTCGCGGCACGGCGGCGGCCTTCGCCACCGACCCGCAGGCCCGCGCCGCCGCCGAGCGCGCGCTGGCGGCGGGCTGGGATCTGCAGGCGCCGGAGCCGGATCGGCAGTTCTTCTACATGCCCTTCATGCATTCCGAGGCGCTGGACGACCAGGACCGCTGCGTGGCGCTGATGGCGGAGCGGATGCCGGAGACCGGGGCCTCCAACCATCTGCACGCCCGCGCCCATCGCGAGGTGATCCGCCGCTTCGGCCGCTTTCCGTTCCGCAACGCGGCGCTGGGGCGCGCCTCGACGCCGGAGGAGGCGGCGTTCCTGGGCGCCGGCGGCTATGGCGCCCTGGTGGCGGCGCTGAAGGGCTGAGACGCTGGGGCGCCGGCGGCGGACGTGCTAGCTTGGCGTCATTCGCGTGGGGAGGGGACATGTGCGATCCGGAAATTCACGAGGGCGGCTGCCTCTGCGGCGCGATCCGCTATCAGACGCAGGGCGAGCCGATGCGGGTGACGCTCTGCCATTGCCGCTACTGCCAGCGGGCGACCGGGGCGGCGACGATGATCAACGCCAATTTCGAAGCCGCCGCCTTCCGCCTGACGCGCGGTACGCCGACGGTCTACGATCACCGCTCGGAAGGCAGCGGCAAGCTTCTGCATATCCATTTCTGCGCCCGCTGCGGCACCAAGCTCTACATGACCTTCGAGCGGTTTCCGGGCTATGTCGGCCTTTACAGCGGCAGCTTCGACGATCCCGCCTGGATCCGGCCCGAGCCCGGGCGGGCGCGGCAGATCTTCCTGGACTCCGCCCGGCCGGATGCGGTGATCCTGGCCGGGATCGACGCCTATGGCCAACACGCCACCGACGCCGAGGGCCGGCCGCAGGTGGCGCATGTCTTCGCGCATCCGGTCACGGTCGCCGAGGGCTGGCCGCCGGCCTAGCCATGCGCTGACGGAAGGGGCCTGCGGCGCGGGCTTCATTGCTTGGCCGTGGGAATTAGTTTAAGGCTCAACCACTTTTCGGAAGGGGAGAGAGCGATGCCGGCCAAAGCCTTTGACATGATCGTGATCGGGGCGGGCCCCGGCGGCTATGTCTGTGCGATCCGCGGCGCCCAGCTGGGCCTGAACGTGGCGGTGGTGGAGCGCGAGCACCTGGGCGGCATCTGCCTGAACTGGGGCTGCATTCCGACCAAGGCGCTGTTGCGATCGGCGGAGGTGTTCCACCTGATGGAACGCGCCAAGGACTTCGGCCTGAAGGCGGAGAACATCGGCTACGATCTGGACGCGGTGGTGAAACGCTCGCGCGGGGTGGCAAAGCAGCTGTCGGGCGGGGTCGGCCATCTGCTGAAGAAGAACAAGGTGACGGTGGTCATGGGCGAGGCCCGGATGACCGGTGCCAATGCGGTCAGCGTCACGACCGAAAAGGGGGTCGAGGAGCTGACGGCGAAGTCGGTCGTGCTGGCGACCGGCGCGCGGGCGCGCGGGTTGCCGGGGCTCGAGGCCGACGGCAAGCGGGTCTGGGCCTACAAGCACGCGCTGCAGCCGCCGCATATGCCGAAGAAGCTGCTGGTGATCGGCTCGGGCGCGATTGGCATCGAGTTCGCCAGCTTCTTCAACACGCTGGGCGCGGAGACCACGGTGGTCGAGGTGCTCGACCGGGTGCTGCCGGTGGAGGACGCCGAGATCTCCGCCTTCGCCAAGAAGCAGTTCGTGAAGCAGGGGATGAAGATCCTCGAGAAGGCGACCGTCAAGAAGCTCGACCGCGCGGCCGACAAGGTGACGGCGCATATCGAGATCGGCGGCAAGGTCGAGACCCAGGTGTTCGACACCGTGATCTCGGCCGTGGGCATCGTCGGCAATGTCGAGAACCTTGGGCTGGAGGCCCTGGGGGTGAAGGTCGACCGCACCCATGTGGTGGTGGACGAATACTGCCGCACCGGGGTTGCCGGGGTCTTTGCGATCGGCGACATCGCCGGCGCGCCCTGGCTGGCGCATAAGGCGAGCCATGAGGGCGTGATGGTGGCCGAGCTGATCGCCGGCGGGCATCCGCATCCGATCCGGCCGGGTTCGATCGCCGGCTGCACCTATTGCCAGCCGCAGGTCGCTTCGGTCGGGCTGACCGAGGAGAAGGCGAGGGCGGCGGGCCATGAGGTGAAGGTGGGCCGCTTCCCCTTCATCGGCAACGGCAAGGCGATCGCGCTCGGCGAGCCGGAGGGGTTGGTGAAGACGGTGTTCGACGCCAAGACCGGCGAGCTGCTGGGCGCCCATATGGTCGGCGCCGAGGTGACCGAGCTGATCCAGGGCTATGTCGTCGGCCGTACGCTGGAGACCACCGAGGCCGAGCTGATGGAAACCGTCTTCCCGCATCCGACGCTGAGCGAGATGATGCACGAGGCGGTGCTGGACGCCTACGGCCGGGCGATCCATTTCTAGCCGATGTCTGGCAAGCCGGCGCTGCAAATCCTGGCCATCTGGGCGGCCGGCCTGGGCGCCGCGGCGCAGTTCGGCAAGGTGAGCCTGGCCCTGGGCAGTTTTGCCCGGGTCTATCCCGGCCTCGGTCCGGTGGGGCTGGGGTTTCTGGTCTCGGTCGTCGGGCTGGTCGGGCTGGTCTTGGGCACCTCCGCCGGAATGCTGGTCGACCGTGCCGGCCTGCGCCGGACGCTGGTCTTTGGGCTGGGCCTCGGCGCGCTGCTTTCGGCGCTCGAGGCGCTGCTGCCGGCCTACCCGGTGCTGCTGGCACTGCGGGCGGCCGAGGGGGTTTCGCAGCTTGCCGTGGTTGTGGCGGCGCCGGTTCTGATCGCGCAGATCGCGCCGCTGGCCTGGCGTGCCTTCGCCCTGGCGCTGTGGTCGACCTTCTTCGGCCTATCCTTCGCGCTGACCGCGCTGATCGCGCCGAGTCTGCTGGCGTTCGGCGGGCCGGCGGCGCTGCTCTTGGCCCATGCGGTCTACATGGCGGTGCAGGCGGCGCTGCTCTGGCCGTTGTTGCCGGCGGATCGGCCGGGACCCGCGGCGTTGCGGCTGGCCGAGCTGCCGGCGCTGCATCTGGCTATCTATCGATCCCCGCGGATCGCCGCGCCGGCCTTCGGTTTCGTTTTCTATACTGTGAGTTACGTCGCGTTGCTGACGTTGCTGCCGCCGCTGCTCGGGGCCTGGCGCGACGCGGTCGCCTTCGCGCTGCCGCTGGTGTCGATCGGCTGCTCGCTGACGCTGGGGGTCTGGCTGGTGCGGCGGATCGGGGCGGTGCGGGCGGCGCAGCTCGGCTTCGCGCTCGGCGGCCTCGCGGTGCTGGCGATGGCCGCGTTCTGGAGCCGGCCGGGGGCCGCGGTGGGGGCGATCCTCGCGATCGGCGGCGCCCTGGGGCTGGTGCAGGGGGCGAGTTTCGCGGCGATCCCCGAGCTGAATGCCAGCGACGAGGACCGCACCTGGGCGGCCGGCGCCATCGCCCAGCTCGGCAATCTCGGCACGGCGAGCGGCACGCCGATCCTCGCCGCCCTGATCGCCGCGCTCGGCTGGCGCGGCGTGGTGGTGTTCTTGGCGCCGGTCTGCCTGGCCGGGATCGCCATCCACCGATGGATGGCGATCCGCCGGGCCGGCGCGGCTTAGGCCGGGTTGACCAGGCCGCCGCCGGCGCGCCAGTCGCCCAGCCCGCCGATGTTGTAGACTTCGGTATAGCCCATCTGCAGCATCAGATTGCCGGCCGCCTGGCTGCGCGCGCCGGAAGCGCAGTAGAGCGCGATCGGCTTGTCGAGCGCGAGCCGCTTGTCATGCTCGTCGCTTTTCGGGTCGGCCTTGGTGCGCAGGAGCATCATCGGGATATGCAGGGCGCCTTTGGCCTTGCCGGAGGCGCGCAGCTCGTTGATGTCGCGCACGTCGATCACCAGAAGCTCGCCCTTCTGGGCGCGGGCGACGGCGTCGGCCGGCGCGATCCGCTCGACGCGGGGGCCGGAGGATTTGAAGAGGCCGAACATGAAAGGTCCTTTCCTTCGAGCAGGCGTGCAGGGAGATGGGCGCAGAATTGGGCCTGGACCGGCCCGCGTTCAAGCCCGGGTGGGGGCTTCGGCGAAAAAAAACATTCAAAGTATCGAATGTGTGTTCGGCTCGCCACGACCGGGCCGCCGGCCTGCTGCAAAATTGCGCAAGCAACCGCTTGTTCACCTTAAGTTCACGCTTTTCGGTTGGAGACTCAGATGCGCTCGCCTATGTCTTGGCCGGTAGATCGCCGGGGGCGCGGATGGCCGAGCAGAAGTTCATCGAGGTGCGGGGGGCGCGCGAGCACAACCTCAAGAACATCGACGTGGCCATTCCGCGCGACCAGCTGGTGGTGCTCACCGGGCTGTCCGGCTCCGGCAAGTCCTCGCTGGCCTTCGACACGATCTATGCCGAGGGCCAGCGGCGCTATGTCGAGAGCCTGAGCGCCTATGCGCGGCAGTTTCTCGACATGATGCAGAAGCCGGAGGTGGACCATATCTCGGGCCTCTCGCCGGCGATCTCGATCGAGCAGAAGACGACCTCGAAGAACCCGCGTTCGACCGTCGGCACGGTGACCGAGATCTACGACTATCTGCGGCTGCTGTTCGCCCGAGTCGGCACGCCCTATTCGCCGGCCACCGGCCTGCCGATCGAGGCGCAGCAGGTGCAGGACATGGTCGATCGGATCATGGCCCTGCCGGAGGGCACGCGGGCCTATCTGCTGGCCCCGATGGTGCGCGACCGCAAGGGCGAATACCGCAAGGAATTCCTGGAGTTGCGCAAGGAAGGCTTCCAGCGGGTGAAGGTCGACGGGCAGTTCTACGAGCTGGACGAGCCGCCCACGCTGGACAAGAAGTTTCGCCACGACATCGACATCGTGGTGGATCGGATCGTGGTGCGGGCGGGGCTGGAGACGCGGCTGGCGGACAGTCTGCGCACCGCGCTGGACCATGCCGACGGGATCGCGGTGCTGGAGACGGTGCCGGGGGAGGACGAGACCGGCGCGGTGGGCGAGCCGCAGCGGATCACGTTCAGCGAGAAATTCGCCTGCCCGGTTTCGGGCTTCACCATCCCCGAGATCGAGCCGCGGTTGTTTTCCTTCAACGCCCCGTTCGGCGCCTGTCCCTCCTGCGACGGGCTGGGCGTGGAGCTGTTCTTCGACGAGCGGCTGGTGGTGCCGGATGCGGCGCTGTCGCTGAGCCACGGGGCGATCGCGCCCTGGCGCAAGGGCAAGAGCCCCTATTTCACCCAGACCATCGATGCCCTGGCGCGGCATTACGGCTTCGACAAGCGCAAGTCCTGGAAGGATCTGCCGGAAGCCGTGCGGCAGGTGTTCCTGTACGGCTCGGGCGAGGAGGAGATCGAGTTCCGCTACGACGAGGGCGGCCGGGTCTATACCGTGCATCGCATCTTCGAGGGCGTCGTGCCGAATATGGAGCGTCGCTACAAGGAGACTGACAGCGCCTGGGTGCGCGAGGAGTTCGAGCAATATCAGAACACCCGGCCCTGCGGCACCTGCCAGGGCTACCGCCTGAAACAGGAGGCGCTGGCGGTGAAGATCGGCGGGCTGCACATCGGCCAGATCGTCGAAATGTCGATCAAGGAGGCCTATGCCTGGGTCGAGACGGTGCCCGCGGCGCTGACGGCGCAGCGCAACGAGATTGCCCGCGCCATCCTGAAGGAGATCCGCGAGCGGCTCGGGTTTCTCAACAACGTGGGGCTGGAATACCTGACGATGAGCCGCAACGCCGGCACGCTGTCGGGCGGCGAGAGCCAGCGGATCCGGTTGGCGAGCCAGATCGGCTCGGGGCTGACGGGCGTGCTCTACGTGCTCGACGAGCCCTCGATCGGGCTGCACCAGCGCGACAACGACCGGCTGCTGACCACGCTGAAGAACCTGCGCGACCAGGGCAACACGGTGCTGGTGGTCGAGCATGACGAGGACGCGATCCGCACCGCGGATTACGTCTTCGACATCGGCCCCGGCGCCGGGGTGCATGGCGGCCGGGTGGTGAGCCACGGCACGCCGGCCGAGATCGCCGCGGATCCGGGCAGCCTGACCGGGCAATATCTGTCTGGCGCGCGCGAGATCGCGGTGCCGGCGGAGCGCCGCAAGGGCAACGGCAAGACGCTGACGGTGGTGAAGGCGACGGGCAACAATCTCAAGGAGTTGACGGCCGAAATTCCGCTTGGGAAATTCGTCTGCGTGACCGGCGTGTCGGGCGGCGGCAAGTCGACCCTGATCATCGAGACGCTGTTCAAGACGGCGGCGATTCGGCTGAACGGCGCGCGCGAGACGCCGGCGCCCTGCGAGACGATCAAGGGCTTCGAGCATCTCGACAAGGTGATCGACATCGACCAGCGGCCGATCGGCCGCACGCCGCGGTCGAACCCCGCCACCTACACCGGCGCGTTCGGGCCGATCCGCGACTGGTTCGCCGGCCTGCCGGAAGCGAAGGCGCGCGGCTACAAGCCGGGGCGGTTCAGCTTCAACGTGAAGGGCGGCCGCTGCGAGGCCTGCCAGGGCGACGGCGTCATCAAGATCGAGATGCACTTCCTGCCCGACGTCTACGTCACCTGCGAGACCTGCAAGGGCCACCGCTACAATCGCGAGACGCTGGAGATCAAGTTCAAGGGCAAGAGCATATCCGACGTTCTTGATATGACTGTGGAGGACGCCCAGGCGTTCTTCTCGGCGGTGCCGGCGATCCGCGAGAAGATGGATGCGCTGGTGCAGGTCGGGCTTGGCTATATCAAGGTGGGCCAGCAGGCCACCACGCTGTCGGGCGGTGAGGCGCAGCGGGTGAAACTGTCGAAGGAACTCAGCCGGCGCGCCACCGGACGCACGCTATACATCCTCGACGAGCCGACGACGGGCTTGCATTTCGAGGATGTGCGCAAGCTTCTTGAAGTGCTGCATGAACTGGTTGCCCAGGGCAATACCGTGCTGGTGATCGAGCACAACCTCGACGTCATCAAGACCGCCGACTGGCTCATCGATATCGGTCCGGAGGGCGGCGACGGCGGCGGGCGGATCGTTGCGGCCGGCCCGCCCGAGGCGGTGGCCGAGGTCGAGGCGAGCCATACCGGGCGCTACCTGAAACCGCTGCTGGCGCGGCGGCGGGCCGCGGCGGAATAACCGAGCCGGGCGGACCGGCGCGGATTGCGCAGCGGGCGGGAATAGGGGAACCTCGGTGGGCTGCCAGTGAGGCCCGCCGTGCTCGATATCCTGACCGTGACGCTGAACCCCACGATCGACCTGTCGACCTCGGTTGCCGCGGTGCAGCCCGGGCCCAAGCTGCGCTGCGCGCCGCCGGAGATCGATCCCGGCGGCGGCGGCACCAATGTCTCGCGGGCGGTCCGCATCCTGGGCGGCAATTCGCGGGCGTTGGTGGCGGTGGGGGGCACCACCGGCGAGCGGCTGCTGACGCTGCTGAATGCCCAGGGCATCGCCACGGTGGCGCTGCATGCGCCGGGCGAGACGCGCCAGAGCCTGGCGGTGACCGACCGAGCGACCGGGGCGCAGTTCCGCTTCGTGCTGCCGGGGCCGGAGTGGCACCCGGCCGACACCGCGCATGCCTTGGCCGCGGTGCTGGGCGCGGCGCGCGACGGCGGGCTGGTGGTACTGTCGGGCAGCCAGCCGCCGGGGGTGCCGGAGGATTTTCCGGCGCTGCTGGCGGCGCGGCTGCAGGGCCGGGCGCGGCTGATCGTCGACACCTCGGGGGCGCCGTTGCGGGCGCTGGCGCATGGCGCCGGGGCGGCGCCCTGGTGCCTGCGGATGGATGACGAGGAGGCGGCCGAGCTGGCCGGGACGCCGCTGAAGACGGTGGCGCAAAGCGCCGCCTTCGCCGAGGAGTTGGTCGGGCGCGGCGTCGCCGATGTGGTGATCCTGGCACGCGGGGCGGACGGTGCGGTGCTGGCCTCGGCCGCGGGGCGGATCCATGCCCGCTCGGCCCAGGTCGCGGTGGTCAGCAAGGTCGGCGCGGGCGACAGTTTCGTCGGCGCCTTCGTGCTGGCGGTGGCGCGGGGCGACAGCCTCGAAGGGGCGCTGCGGCAAGGCAATGCGGCGGCCTCGGCGGCGGTGATGACCGAGGCGACCCGGCTCTGCCGCGCCGAGGATGTCGCGCGGCTGCTGCCGGAATGCGCGGCGGAGGCGGTCTAGGCCAGCGCCTGGAGCAGCAGGGCGAGCGCGCGTTCGGTGGCGGCGGCGCGCACCCCGGCGCGGCCGAGCGGGCCGAAGTCCTGGGTTTCGCTCAGCGTCGGCCGGCCGCGGGCGGCGAGGGCGAAGCACACCCGCCCCTCGGGCTTGAAGGCCGAGCCGCCGGGGCCCGCGATGCCGGTGATGGCGACGGCCAGCGTAGCGCGGGACCGGGCGAGCGCACCTTCGGCCATCTCGCGGGCGACCGGTTCGGAGACCGCGCCCTGGGCGGCGAGCGTCGTGGCGTGGACGCCGAGCATCGCCTCTTTCGCGGCGTTGGAATAGGTGATGAAGCCGGCGTCGAAGATGTCGGAGGCGCCGGGGATGTCGGTGATCGCCGCCGCGACCATGCCGCCGGTGCAGCTTTCCGCGGTGGCGATCTGGGCGCCGGCGCCGCGGGCGGCGGCGAGCAGGCGCTCGGCCGCGCTCATACGTGGAAGATCCCGTGGGCGACGCCGGCGGCGATCATCACCACCACGGCGGCCATCAGCCCGGCGTAGAGATCGTCGAGCATGACGCCGGCGGCGTCGTTGCGGCGGTCGGCGCGGCCGACGATCCAGGGCTTCCAAATGTCGAACAGCCGGAATGCGAGGAAGGCGGTCAGCGGGCCGGGCCAGGGAATGTCCCAGGGCGGCAGGCCGGCGAACCAGAAGCCGGCGGAGGGGGCGCACATGGCGATCCATTGGCCGGCCACCTCGTCGATGACGATCTCGGAGGGGTCGGTGACGCCGTCCTTGCGGGTCGCGAGGTCGTTCTTCACCGCGACGAAACCGATCGGGATGATGACCAGGGTGGCGAGCAGCAGCAGCGGGAAGCCGCCAACGCCATGCAGGAAGATGGCGAGGATGACGGCCAGCGCCGAGGCCCAGGTACCGGAGGCCGGGCGCAGGTAGCCGACGCCGAAGAAGGTGGTCAGCAGCTGGCTCATCCGCGCACCAGCGCCGCAGTGGCGAGCGCCGCGATCCCCTCTTCGCGGCCGGTGAAGCCGAGCCTTTCGGTGGTGGTCGCCTTCACGCTGACCCGGTCCATCTCGATCTCCAGGATTCGCGCCAATTCCCGGCGCATTTCAAGGCTGTGCGGGCCGATCTTCGGGCGTTCGCAGAGCAGGGTGACATCGGCGTTGGCGATCGCAAAGCCGCGGGTGCGGGCGAGTCCCGCCGCATGGGCGAGGAAAATCTGCGATGCGGCGCCTTTCCATTGCGGATCCGTGGGCGGGAAGTGGCGGCCGATGTCGCCCTCGGCCAGCGCGCCATAGATCGCGTCGGTCAGCGCATGCATGCCGACGTCGGCATCGGAATGGCCGACAAGTCCATGGTGATGCGGGATTTTCACGCCGCAGAGCCAGACGTGGTCGCCAGGGCCGAAGGCATGGACGTCGAAGCCATTGCCGAGCCGGATATCGGTTTGGGTGGCCAAGCGGCGCGCCTCCAGTATGCGCTCGGCCCGGAGGAAATCGCCGGGATAGGTGAGCTTGATGTTGTCTTCCTCGCCCTCGACGATGGCGACGTCAAGCCCGGCGGCCAGCGCCACCTCGACATCGTCCGCGGCGCCGCCGGGATGGGCGCGGTGGGCGGCGAGGATCTCGGCGAAACGAAAGGCCTGCGGGGTCTGGGCGCGAAACAGACCGTCGCGCGGGACCGGCGCCTGGACCCGGCCCGCCGCACCGCGCCAGAGCGCATCGGTGACCGG
Organism: Pseudomonadota bacterium; assembly: GCA_021813645.1. Classification (GTDB taxonomy): domain Bacteria; phylum Pseudomonadota; class Alphaproteobacteria; order Rhodobacterales; family Rhodobacteraceae; genus Solirhodobacter. Next base: position 16,482 of record JAKAJW010000254.1, read on the forward strand.
CAGCGCCGGGGCGGCGGCGGCGGCGGTGTCGAGCGCCGCGATCGTCCGGCGGATCAGCGCGGGCGAGACCAGCGGGCGGGCACCGTCATGGATCAGCACGCGACGGATGTCGCTGCCGGCGAGCGCCTCCAGCGCGGCGCGGACCGAGGCGTCGCGACTGGCGCCGCCCGCGACGAGCTGGGTGCGGGAATCGGCGAAGGGGGCGGCCAGGGCACGGTCGTCGGGATGATGGACGAGGATCAGCCGGTCGATTTCGGGCAGGGCGTGGAAGGCCGCCAGCGTATGGGCCAGCACCGGCCGGCCGGCGAGCGGGCGCCATTGCTTCGGCAGGCCGCCGCCGGCGCGGCTGCCGCGCCCGGCCGCAACGATGATTGCCCCTGTGGTCATGACCGCTCTCCGCCGCACTCGCCTTTGCATAGGCGGCGCCGGCCGGGATGACAACGCTGCGGGGGAAACCGGCATGACTGCCTATTTCTTGGGCATATGCCAAGAATTGAGCCGAGGCCGTTACTGGCCGGATTGCGATTCGGTTGGCGAACGACTAGCTGCTGAAAGGGCGCGTAAGGATTAGGCAATTGTCGATTCAGCTGGCAGAGATTTTGGTCGACCCTCCGGTGCTGCTGGCGCCGATGGCAGGGATCACCGATCTGCCGACGCGCCGAATCGTCAGCCGGTTCGGGGCTGGCTTGGTGGTGAGCGAAATGGTCGCCTGCCGCGAGGTGCTGAGCGCGGCGCCGGAAGCGCGGGCGCGGGCGGAGCTGGGCCTGGGCGAGGCCGCGACGGCGGTGCAGCTTGCCGGCCGCGAGGCGCACTGGATGGCGGAGGCAGCACGGCTGGTCGAGGGGCAGGGCGCCCGGGTCATCGACATCAACATGGGCTGCCCGGCGCGGCGGGTGACCAGCGGGCTGGCTGGCTCGGCGCTGATGCGCGATCTCGATCTGGCGCTGGAACTGATCGAGGCGGTCGTTGGCGCGGTCGCGGTGCCGGTGACGCTGAAGATGCGGCTCGGCTGGGATGCGGGGTCGCAGAATGCCGCCACGCTGGCGCGGCGGGCGGAGGCGGCGGGGGTGCGGATGGTCACCGTTCATGGCCGGACCCGTTGCCAGTTCTATACCGGGCGGGCCGATTGGTCCGCGATCCGGGCGGTGAAGGAGGCGGTGACGATTCCGGTGATCGCCAACGGCGACATCGTCGATGCCGAGACCGCAGCCGCGGCGCTGGC
>JAKAJW010000365.1 GCA_021813645.1 Pseudomonadota bacterium
CTGAAGATCGCGGGGGGCAAGATCGCCACCGAGGGCGCCGGGCGCAGCTCGGTCAAGGGCGTCTGGGCGGGCGGCGACTGCGCCGCCGGCGGCGACGATCTGACGGTGACCGCCGTGGCGCAGGGGCGCGATGCGGCGATGGACATTCACGCGGCCCTGATGGGCTGAGGGAGGCAGAGATGGCCGATCTTTCTTCGAACTTCGTGGGAATCAAGTCGCCCAATCCGTTCTGGCTCGCCTCGGCGCCGCCGACGGACAAGGAATACAACGTCCGCCGCGCCTTCGAGGCGGGCTGGGGCGGGGTGGTCTGGAAGACGCTGGGCGAGGCGGGGCCGCCGGTGGTCAACGTCAACGGGCCGCGCTACGGCGCGATCTGGGGGGCGGACCGGCGGCTGCTGGGCCTCAACAACATCGAGCTGATCACCGACCGGCCGCTGGAGGTGAACCTGCGCGAGATCAAGGCGGTGAAGCGCGACTACCCGGACCGGGCGGTGGTGGTCAGCCTGATGGTGCCCTGCGCGGAAGAGGCCTGGAAGGCGATCCTGCCCCTGGTGGAAGAGACCGGCGCCGACGGGATCGAGTTGAACTGCGGCTGCCCGCATGGGATGAGCGAGCGCGGCATGGGCTCGGCCGTGGGCCAGGCGCCCGATCTGATCGAGGCGATCACCCGCTGGTGCAAGCAGACCACCCGGATGCCGGTGATCGTGAAACTGACGCCGAACATCACCGACATCCGCGGCCCCGCCCGCGCCGCCAAGGCCGGCGGCGCCGACGCGGTGAGCCTGATCAACACGATCAACTCGATCACCTCGGTCGACCTCGACTTGTTCGCGCCGGAACCGACGATCGACGGCAAGGGCACCCATGGCGGCTATTGCGGCCCGGCGGTGAAGCCGATCGCGCTGAACATGGTGGCCGAGATCGCCCGCGACGCGGCAACCCGCGGGCTGCCGATCTCGGGCATCGGCGGGATCACCACCTGGCGCGACGCGGCGGAGTTCCTGGCGCTCGGCGCCGGCAACGTCCAGATCTGCACGGCGGCGATGACCTATGGATTCAAGATCGTGCAGGAGATGATCTCGGGCCTGTCGGACTATCTCGACGCCAAGGGCTTGGCGCTGTCGGATCTGACCGGTCGGGCGGTGCCGAACGTCACCGACTGGCAGTATCTCAACCTGAACTACGTCACCAAGGCCAAGATCGATCCCGAGCTCTGCATCAACTGCGGCCGCTGCTACGCCGCCTGCGAGGACACCAGCCATCAGGCGATTCTGATGAAGGAGGGCCGGGTCTTCGAGGTGAACGAGGCGGAATGCGTGGCCTGCAACCTATGCATCGACACCTGTCCGGTGGAAGGTTGCATCAGCATGGTGCAATTGCCGAAGGGGGCGGTGGACCCGCGCACCGGCACGGTCGTGGGCGATTACGCCAACTGGACGATGCATCCGAACAACCCGGCGGCGCGGGCGGCGGAGTAGCGCGGGCGGGCCAAGCGTTCCGGCGCTCGCGCCGGACGCTGGCCTGGGTTCGAGCCGAACACGGATCTGGCGCCGAACACGGATCTGGGCCGCGCTTGAGGCCCGGAGTCGGGTCCCGGCCCTAGTCCTGACTTGCGTCCGGACCTGGGCCGCCTAGCCGGGCTGCTTGGTCTGCGGACCCGTCACGGGCGAAGGCGGCGCGCCGATGGCCGAGGCCGCGGCGTTCCGGCTGCCGGCGGCTTCCGTGGCAGTGGCGGAGGGCGCCCCGGTGCCCGGCGCCGAAGTCGAAGCCGCGCCGGGCGCGGCTTCAACCTCCGGCTCCCCCGCGGAGGCCGGGGAGGAGGCCGGTGCACCGGCGGTGGGGGCGCCGAGCGCCTGCATCTGCGCGTAGCCGGCCGAGTTCAGCCGGGCGAGCAGAAGCTGCAAATTGCTGTCGAGCTCCAGCGGCGTTGTCGAGAAGGCCGGCGGCGGGCCGGTCGGCGCGTCGGGATCGGGCCGCCGCGGCGATACCGCCGCCTCGCCCGAGGCCGCCCCGGCGCCGGCGATCGCGCCGCCGCCGTTGGCCGTGCCCGCCGTGCCGCCTGTCGCACCACCCGCGGCGGTGCCGTGGGCAGAGCCAGAGGCGGCCGCGCCACCCCCCGCAGAGGTCATCGCTGAGCCTGTATCCGTCGTTTTCGTCGCCGCCGTGACCGGCCAAACGACCGTGACGGGCGAGATCACCCCGATATCCATCATGCTACCCCTTAACGGGTTCGTTCCATCCACACCCCGGTCAGAGTAGCCGCTGGCCGTTACCGAGCGGTTAATGGGTTCGGGGTGAGCGCGGAGCGGTAGAGATGGGTGAGAAAACGCTCCGCCTCGGCGAAGGGGGCGTCGCCCTCCTGGCCGAGCACGCGGTGCACCTGGATGTCGAAATCGGCATAGTGCTGGGTGGTCGCCCAGATCGAGAAGACGAGGTGGTAGGGGTCGACCGGCGCCAGCCGGCCCTCGGCGATCCAGAGCCGGATCAGCGCCGCCTTGTCGTCGACCAGCGCCTTCAGATCGCCCTCGATCTGGTCGAGGATCTGCGGCGCGCCCTGCAATATCTCATTGGCGAACAAGCGACTTTCGCGCGGGTAGAGCCGGCTCATCTCCAGCTTGCGGCGGAGGTAGCCGAGGATCTCTTCCACCGGATCGCCGTCGTGATGCAACGCCCGCAGCGGCGCCAGCCAGGTGTCCATCAGACCCGCCAGCAGCGCGACATAGATCGCCTCTTTCGAGGGGAAGTAGTAGAGCAGGTTGGGTTTCGACAGGCCCGCGCGTTCGGCGATCTGGTCGAGCGTGGCGCCGCGAAAACCGTATTGCGAGAAGATGTCGAGCGCAGCGTCGAGGATCGCCTGCGAGTTCTTCGCCTGGATACGGGTGCGTGCGCGCGGCGCGCTCATGGCTTTCTCCCCCCGGGGCCGGATTCGTCCCCCTTGCAAAGCCCACTGGCTTCGCCTTGACTGGCCTTCGGGCTTTGCTAGCCTGCCGCTGACCATTTGGTCAAACAATCATTCATACGGCGCTTCGGTGGCGCCTTTGACGGGGAGAGGGGCGATGGCGCTCGACCGCAAGATGGCTCCAAACGATTTGAACGCATTCTGGATGCCGTTCACCGCGAACCGGCAGTTCAAGAAGGCGCCGCGCATGTTCGTGGCCTCGAAGGACATGCATTATACGACGGCGGACGGGCGGCAGGTGCTGGACGGCACCGCCGGCCTGTGGTGCTGCAATGCCGGCCACTGCCGGCCTAAGATCACCGAGGCGATCCAGAAGCAGGCGGCCGAGCTCGACTATGCGCCGGCGTTCCAGATGGGCCACCCGCTGGCCTTCGAGCTGGCCAACCGGATCATCGAGATCGCTCCGAAGGGGATCGAG
>JAKAJW010000349.1 GCA_021813645.1 Pseudomonadota bacterium
GTCCATGCCTATTGGGCGACCTTCGTCGATCCGGCCAGCGCCTTCGATTCCACTCTGAACGTGCGTATGGTCATCATGTGCGTCTTCGGCGGGCCGGGGACCGTGCTTGGCCCCGTGATCGGCTCTTTCATCCTGTCGGCGGTCTATGAGCTTCTGGCCGCGAAAATCTCCACCGCCGCGGCGCTGCTCTTCGGGGTGGTGATCGTCCTGGCGGTGGTGTTCATGCCCCGCGGGCTCGCCGACCTCGTTCGCGGCGGGCGGCGGCAGGGGCTGCGCTACTTCATTCGCAACGTCCGGGAGAACCGGCTATGACCGCCTTGGGCCAAGAAGAGGCGCCGACGCGCGTCCCGGTGATCGAAGCGCGCGGGCTGACCAAGCGTTTTCAGGGGCTTGTCTCGGTGAATGCGGTCAGTTTTTCGATTGCGGAGGATGAGATCCTCGGCGTGATCGGGCCGAACGGCGCCGGCAAGACGACGCTGGTGAACATGATTAGCGGCACCTACGAGCCGAGCGACGGCGAGATCCTGTTCCGCGGCGAGCGGATCAATCACCTGCCGGCCTTCCGCCGGGCCCATCTGGGGATCGCGCGCACCTTCCAGGTAATGAAGCCCTTCCCGGGCATGACTGTGCTCGACAATGTCACGGTGGGCGCCTTGTTCGGCCGCGACGGCGGCGAGCGGTCGATGGCGCGGGCGCGGGAGATCGCGCGCGAGTGGATCGCCTTCACCGGCCTCGGGAGCCGGATCGAGGCGCAGGCGGATGCGCTTGGCGGCCCTGATCGCAAGCGGCTCGAATTCGCAAAGGCGCTGGCCATGGGGCCGAAGCTATTGCTGCTGGACGAGGTGATGGCCGGGCTCAACCCGGTCGAGGTCGACGAGGTGGTGGAGCTGATCAAGAAGATGCGCGGCCAGGGCATGGCGATGCTGGTGATCGAGCATGTCGTGAAGGCGATCCGCAGCCTGTCCGACCGCGTCATGGTGCTGCACCATGGTGAGAAGATCGCCGACGACGACCCCGGCGCGGTGCTCGAGGATCCGCGCGTCATCGAAGCCTATCTTGGAAAGCGCCGGAAATGACCGAGCCCCTGCTGAAGATCGCTGGCCTGAATGCGGGCTATGGTTCCGCGCCGGTCTTGTTCGATGTCGCGCTCGAGGTGCGGCGGGGCGAGATCGTCTCGCTCGTCGGCTCGAACGGGGCCGGCAAGACGACGCTGCTGCGCGCGGTGTCGCGGGTGATCCCGGCGCGCGGCACGCTGCGGTTCGACGGCGAGGACCTGCTGCCGGTCACGCCGGAAGGGGCCTTTACCCGGGGATTGGTCCAGGTGCCCGAGGGGCGGCAGCTGTTTGGCAACATGACCGTCGAGGAAAATCTGTTGATGGGCGCCTACTTGCGGCGCGACGCCAAGATTTCCGAGAGCTTCGACAGGGTCTACGCGCTTTTCCCGAAGCTCGGCGAGCGTCGCCGCCAGTTGGCCGGCAACATGTCCGGCGGCGAGCAGCAGATGTGCGCCATGGCCCGCGGGCTGATGGCCGAGCCGAAACTTCTTGTGGTGGACGAGATGAGCCTGGGCCTGGCGCCGGTGATCGTCGACCGGCTGCTGGAGATCCTGACCGACATCCGCGGGCAGGGGGTCACCGTTTTGTTGGTGGAGCAAGACGTCTTCGCGGCTTTCAGCGTGGCCGACCGCGCCTATGTGATGGAGACGGGCCGGGTTGTGCGGGAAGGGCGCGTCGAGGCGCTTCGGAATGACCCGGCGGTGCAGGAAGCCTATCTGGGCAGCGTCGACTCGATCTGAACTCGGCTGCGCTTCCAGGCGGTTGATCTTGGGAGGGCGGTTCTTTCGGGCCGCGGATGTGCGGACGATGAAGCTAAACGAGCGCCGAATTCACCAGCTGTTCCGGGTCGGCGTCGTTCTCAAGGGACTGCATGCGGTGATCGAAATCGTCGGCGGGGCGATCTTCTACTGGGTCGCCGCGCCGACGGTTCTGCACTGGGTGAACCTTCTCACCCGGGCGGAGCTGACCGAAGATCCGCGCGATTTCGTTGCGACCCATCTGCTGAGCGCGGCCCAGCACCTGAGCGGGGCGACGCAGTCCTTCTATGCGTTCTACCTGGTCAGCCATGGCCTGATCAAAGTGGTGCTGGTCGCCGGGCTGCTGCGCGAGAAGCTGATCGCCTATCCCCTGTCGCTGATCGCCTTGGCCGGCTTCGTCGCCTACCAGCTCTACCGCTACAGCTATACCCATGCTTTCGGGCTGATTTTGCTGACGATTTTCGATCTGATTGTGCTCGTCCTCGTGTGGCACGAATGGCGTTTGCTGCGCAGACATCTGCCGACTGAGTGACCGCGCGCCGGGTTTGTCGGGCCAAACCGCTGCGGTGGCTATCGTGCGGGGCGAACGCAGGCTAGCCTGAACGGCGGGCGCGGGGGCCGCGCCTATGTCGACCCTGACGAGAGAGAGAGCGGAGAGATGGCCGAACTGCCCTTTGACACGCGGGAGATCGAAGAGCTGGTCTTGCGGATCAGCGCCGTCATGGCGCGCGAAGAAACCGACGTCGGCGACCGCGGCGGCAACCCGACCGACGACGAAGTGCCCGAAATGCTTCAGGAAAGTGCGGACGACCTGAGCCGCGACGAGATCCGCGAAGAGATCGAGACGATGAACGAGGACCAGCAGGACGCGCTGGTGGCGCTGTTCTGGATCGGCCGGGGAGATGCCGAGCCAGAGGATTGGGACGCGACGCTGGCGCTGGCCGCGGAGCGGCGCAGCGCGCCGGTAAGCGACTATCTGCTGCAGGAGCCGCTGGCCTCGGACTATCTGTCGGAAGGGTTGGATCGGCTGCTGGAAAGCGGCGTGCTGGACGAATAGACGCCGCCGCCACGGCCGCTCGCACGGCAGCAAAGAAGCCGCGCCAGTCTCCCGGCGCGGCTCTATAACGCGTTGATTTTGCGGAGTTATTCTTCCGCTGCGGCCGCGCCCATGTCTTCGAACAGCTCGGCGATCTCGAAGTCGGCAGCGGCTTCCGCTTCGGCGGCAAGCTCTTGGATCGACTTGCCCGAGGCCTGCAGTTCGGCCTCTTCGGCCGAACGGGCGACGTTCAGCGCGATCTTCACCGTGACTTCGGGGTGCAGCACGACGGTGACCGCATGAAGGCCGAGTTCCTTGATCGGGCGATCGAGGACGACCTGGGTGCGCGACAGGGTGAAGCCGCCGGCTTCGGCCGCATCGGCGGCGTCGCGGGTGGTCACCGAGCCGTAAAGCGCGCCGGAATCCGAGGCGGAGCGAATCACCACGAAGCTCTGGCCGTCGAGCTTGGCGGCGACCGCGTCGGCTTCCTTGCGGGTCTCGAGGTTCTGCGCCTCGAGCTGGGCCTT
>JAKAJW010000023.1 GCA_021813645.1 Pseudomonadota bacterium
CGGCACGCCCTCGCCGGAAGCGATGGCGCGCCTCGCCGCCGCGGTGAACCGCACGCCGGGCCCGACCCGCGCGCCCTCCGCAGGTGGAGCGGTTCGCACCGCGATGCCGGCGGCCGAGCGGCCCGCAGCCGAGAAGCCGCGGTTTGGCATCAACTCGCTGATCAACCGGATGACCGGGCATGGCTCGGCCGCGCCCGAGCCGCGCGCCGAGCGCGCCGCCGTGCGCTCGCAGCCCCCGGTCACCTCCTTCGACGAAGAGCAGGATGTGGATCCCGAGCAGGAGCGCATCGAGATCCCCGCTTTCCTGAGGCGGCAGGCGAACTGATCGCGGTAACTTCTCCCGCGCGAGGGCCGGAAATTTCCGGCCCTTTTTCTTTTTTATTTCAATGCCTTGCTTGTGGGGCTGCGGTTCCGGGCGGCATTCTGCCAACGCTGGCTGGATATGTTACATCCCGTTGCAAAGAGTGAGTTGTGCTTGGCGTGGCAGCTTACTAAGTCACGAATGCGACAGGTTTTCTGCCATTTCTACGGACGGCACTAGGTGCAAAACGCAATCAAATCCGCGATCAGCTTTTCCGGCGTCGGCCTTCATACCGGCGCCGCGGTGAAGCTGACGATCCGCCCGGCTTCGGCGGATTACGGCATCTGGTTCAAGCGCACCGATATCCGTTCGGGCGATCCGATGGTGCCGGCGGTCTGGAGCGCGGTGGTGCCGTCGCGCCTCTGCACGCTGATCGGCAACGCCTCGGGCGTGACCGTCTCGACCATCGAACATCTGATGGCCGCGCTGGCCGGCTGCGGCATCCACAACGCGCTGATCGAGATCGACGGGCCGGAAGTGCCGATCCTCGACGGCTCGGCCATGCCCTTCGTCGAAGGCATCCTGGCCAAGGGCGTGCGCGCGCTCAGCCAGCCGTTGCGTGCCTTCCATATCCTTGACCGCGTCGAAGTGCGCGAGGGCGAGGCACTGGCCCGGCTCGACCCGGCGCCGACGCTCGAGATCGATTTCCGCATCGAGTTCAGCGACGCCGCCATCGGCCGCCAGGCCAAGGCGCTGAACATGGCCAACGGCGCCTTCGTGCGCGAGCTCTGCGACAGCCGCACCTTCTGCCGTCAGGCGGATGTCGATGCGATGCGGGCCAGCGGCCTGGCGCGCGGCGGCTCGATGGAGAATGCCGTGGTGGTCGACGGCGACCTCGTGCTCACCCCCGGCGGCTTCCGCTACGCCGACGAGGCGGTGCGCCACAAGATGCTCGATGCGCTCGGCGACCTGGCTTTGGCGGGTGCCCCGATCCTCGGCCGTTACACCGGCAACCGCGCCGGCCACGCGCTGACCAACAAGCTCCTGCACGCGCTGTTCGGCAATCCCGACGCCTACCGGCTGACCGAGATCGGCCCCGGCGAGCGCGCCAGCCTGCCCGGAATCGGCGTCCATCGCGCCGATCTTCCGGCCTTCGCCTGAGCGGTTTGGAAAGGCCCAAAGGCGTTTTGCGCCCGCGATTTTTCTGTGCTACGAGACGTTCAGACGCGGCGGGCGGATGCTACAAGCACTCGCCGTCCGACCGTGCGGAAGAGGCGATGGGTGGGCAAATCATGGCAGTCAGCAGGTCTACGGCACGGATCGGCGCATTTGTGCTCGTCGGGGTGCTGGCCGGCTGCGGCAGCAATTCGAAGCCCAAGACGCCGATCGAGGATCTGACCGCCGCCCAGATCTACCACCGCGCCGAATACGAGCTGGAAACCAAGCGCGACGCCAAGGCGGCGGCCAAGGATTTCGGCGAGGTGGAGCGGCTCTATCCCTATTCGGAATGGGCGAAGCGGGCCACGATCATGGAGGCCTACGCCGACCATCAGGGCCGCAAATACGAGGAAAGCCGCTCTGCCGCGCAGCGTTACCTGGACTACTATCCGGGCGACGAGGATGCGGCCTATGCCCAGTATCTCATCGCGCTGTCCTATTACGACCAGATCGACGCCGTCGGCCGCGACCAGGCGATCACCTTCCAGGCGCTGCAGGCGCTGCGCGACGTGATCGAGAAATATCCGAATTCGCAATATGCCCGTTCGGCGATGATGAAATTCGATCTCGCCTTCGACCATCTGGCGGCGAAGGAAATGGAGATCGGCCGGTACTACGAGAAGAAGGGCGACTATACCGCCGCGATCAACCGCTTCCGCGCGGTGGTCGAGCAGTATCAGACCACCAGCTACACGCCCGAGGCGCTGGAACGGCTGGTGGAATGCTACCTCGCGCTCGGCCTGACCGACGATGCCCAGACCGCCGGCGCCATCCTCGGGCTGAACTTCCAGTCGAGCCCGTTCTACCAGGATGCCTATGTGCGGTTGAAGAACCGCGGCCTCGACCCGACCGCCAAGGGCGAGGGCTGGCTGCGGCGCATCTTCGACAGCTCGGCCAAGAAGAAGAGCTGACCGGGGCGCCCATGCTCCGCGGCCTCGACATTCGCGACCTCCTGCTGATCGACCGGTTGGAGCTGTCGTTCCAGCCGGGTCTCAACGTGCTCACCGGCGAGACCGGCGCCGGCAAGTCGATTCTGCTCGACGCGCTCGGCTTCGTGCTCGGCTGGCGCACCCGCGCCGAACTGGTGCGCGCCGGCGCGGCCCAGGGCGAGGCGGTGGCGATCTTCGACCTGCCCGACGGCCATCCCGCCCATGCGATCCTGGCCGAAGCCGGCCTGCCCGGCGGGGCCGAGCTGATCCTGCGCCGCACCACCACGCCGGACGGCCGGCCCACCGCCTATGTGAACGACCGGCGCAGCTCGGCCGAAGTGCTGCGGGCGCTGGCCGAGACGCTGGTGGAACTGCACGGCCAGCGCGACGACCGCGGTCTGATGAACCCGCGCGGCCACCGCGATCTGCTCGACGCTTTCGCCGAGGCCGGGCCGCTGGTGGCCGAGACCCGTGCGCGCTGGCGCGCCCTCGCCGCCGCCCGCAAGGCCGAGGTCGAGGCCGAGGCCGCGCTCGCCGCCGCGCGGGCGGAAGAGGAGTATCTGCGCCACGCCGCCGCCGAACTCGACCGGCTGGCCCCCGAGCCGGGGGAAGAGGCCGCGCTCGATGCCCGCCGCCGGCTGATGCAGGCCGCGGCCCGCATCCGCGAGGACATCGCCCGCGCCGCCCAGGCGCTCGGTCCGGAGGGGGCCGAGGGCCTGCTGTCCGACGCCACCCGCTGGCTCGATGGCGCCGCCGAGCGGGCCGAGGGCCGGCTGCAGGCGCCGCTCGCCGCGCTTGACCGGGCGATGATCGAACTCGGCGAGGCGCAGCAGGGCGTCGAAGACTGCCTGCAGGCGCTCGCGTTCAACCCGGCCGAGCTGGAGGCGGTGGAA
>JAKAJW010000288.1 GCA_021813645.1 Pseudomonadota bacterium
CTCCAGCGGACCCGCCTCCCAGCGCGGATAGGCGGCCAGCGCCGCCGGCCGGTAGGCATAGACGCCGACATGGTGGAACACCGGGGTCGCCTCGTCGTCGGCATAGCTGCGGCCGGTGTAGGGGATCACCTCCTTGGAGAAGTAGAGCGCCTTGCGGTCGCGCCCGAACACCGCCGTGGTGCCGCCGACCCGGCCGGCGCGGCGGTCCTCCAGAAAGCCGTTCAGCGCGGCGCCGTCGCAGCGCAGCACCGGGGTCGCCACCTCGGCCACCGGATCGGCGCGCAGCCCGGCGACCAGATCCTCGACGAACCAAGGCGGGGTCAGCGGCGCGTCGCCCTGCAGGTTCACCACGATGTCGAAGCCGCCGCCCAGCCGGTCATAGGCCTCGGCGCAACGCTCGGTGCCGTTCTGGCAGGTCTCCGAGGTCATCACCACCTCGGCGCCGAAGCTCTCCGCCTCTGCCCGGATCCGCGCGTCGTCGGTGGCCACCACCACCCGGTCGGCGCCGCGCACCGCCTGCGCCGCCTCCCAGCTGCGCTGGATCAGGGTCTTGGCGAGGCCGTCGGGGCCCTTCAGTTGCACCAGCGGCTTGCCCGGATAGCGGGTAGAAGCATAGCGGGCGGGAATCACGATCAGGACAGACATCAGGGCTCCTTCAGCTCGACGCCGGGGGCATAGGCGATGAAGAACGGGTTTTCAAAGCCGGGCTTGCCGTAGCCGAGCGGCTGGTGGTCGTCGAACCGCACCACCCGGCCGCCGGCGCCGCGCAGCACCGCATCGCCGGCCGCGGTGTCCCATTCCATGGTGCGGCCGAGCCGGGGATAGAGATCGGCCTCGCCGGCGGCGACCAGGCAGAACTTCAGCGAGGAGCCGGCCGAGGTCATGTCCTTCACGCCGAACTTGGCGATATAGGCATCGGTCGCCGCGTCGCGATGCGACTTCGAGGCGACGACGGTCAGCGCGGCATTGTCGGGCCGGCCGACCCGCAACGGCCGCAGCGCGCCCGGCGCCGGCCCGAAGGGGCCCGCCTCCTCGACCGCGCTGCCGTCGGCGCGGTTGTAGAACAGCCGGCCCTTGGCCGGGGCATAGACCACCCCGCGCAGCGCCACGCCGTCTTCGACATAGGCGATGTTGACGGTGAACTCGCCGCGCCGCTGGACGAATTCCTTGGTGCCGTCGAGCGGGTCGACGATCAGGAAGGTCGAGACCGTCTGGCCATGGGTCTCGGCCTGCTCTTCGGTCACCAGGGCGATCTTGGGGAAGGCGGCGCGCAGCCCCTCGGCGATCAGCGCGTCGGCCGCCTCGTCCGCCTCGGTCACCGGGCTGGCGTCGGCCTTGGCGCGCACGGCGAAATCGGCGCCGTCGTAGATCGCCATGATCCGCTCGCCCGCCGCCAGCGCCAGGCGCCGAAACACTGTTTCCAGCTGCGCAAAATCCATGCCTCGTCCTTTCCGGCCCGTGCCCTTGCAGGATCTTGAACGAAATCCGGCACTTTCATATCGTCCATCGCCACGAAATCAGCAATATTCCGGTGCAAGCTCTGGCCCGCCCGTCGTCCCGTCGGCCGGCCCCCGCAAGCCCAGGACCCCGAGGCCATGTTCACCACTTCCCTTCAGGCGACGCCGTCGCGCACCCTGCTCAGCCAGTTGGAGCTGATCTATCACGTCTCGGTGCGCAACGTCCGCAAGACCCACGGCAATGCGATCATCGGCCTGCTGCTGAACATGATGCAGACGGTGCTGATGATCATCGTCTTCTACGTGCTCTACAAGGTGCTCGGGCTGACCTCGATGCGGGTGCGGGGGGATTTCATCCTCTACATCATGTCGGGGATCTTTCTGTTCTTCACCCATACCCGCACCATCGGCGCGGTCTCCAGCGCCGAGGGCTCCACCTCGCCGATGATGAAGCACGCGCCGATGAACCCGATCGTCTCGGTGGCGGCGGCGGCGATCAGCACGCTCTATGTCCAGATGCTGTCGATGGCGGCGGTGCTCGGCGTCTATGCGCTGGCCTTCCAGCCGGTCAGCATCGAATATCCGGCCGCCGCGCTCGGCATGGTGATGCTGGCCTGGGCCTCGGGCATCGGCATCGGGCTGATCTTCCGCGCCGCCCGGCCCTGGCAGCCCGAGCTCGTCCATGTTGCCACGACGATCTTCATGCGCGCCAACATGATCGCCTCGGGCAAGATGTTCGTCGCCAATCAGCTGCCGCCGAAGATGCGCGGCTATTTCAGCTGGAACCCGCTGTTTCACACCATCGACCAGTGCCGCGGCTTCGTCTTCGTGAACTACGAGCCGCATTTCACCAGCTACATGTATCCGATCTACGTCACCCTGACCTGCGTGATGATCGGGCTGATCGCCGAATTCTACACCAGCCAGCACGCCTCGCTGAGCTGGGACGCCGGACGGTAGCGTGGGCGGGAAGACCGCCCCGGCCACGGCTAGTCCACCACCCGCAGCGTCAGGTTGATCCGCCCGCCCTCGGCCAGCAGCCGCGAGCTGCCCGGCCGCAGCCGATCGATGCCGTGATAGGCGAGCCGGGCCGGACCGCCCAGGATCGCCACGTCGCCCGAGCCGAGCCAATGGCTTTCGGTCGGATCCCGGCGCGCCGTGCCGCCGACCCGGAACAGCGCCGCATCGCCGAGCGAGATCGACAGCACCGGCCAGGCGAAATCCGCCTCGTCCCGGTCCTGGTGCAGCCCCATCCGCGCAGCCTCGCCGTAGTAGTTCACCAGGCAGCAATCCGGCATCCGCTCGGCCGAGACCAGAGCGCGCCAGACCGCCAGCACGGTCTCGGGGATCGCCGGCCAGGGCTGGCCGTCGGGGTGGGTCGGGATGTAGCGATAGCCGGCCCGGTCGCTGAACCAGCCGTAGCGGCCGGCCGCCGTCATCCGCACGCTCATCGGCTTGGCCCCCGGGGTGACCGGCGCGAACAGCGGCGCGGCGGCGATCACCGCGCGCAGATCGGCCAGCAGGGCGGCCTGGGCCGGCGGATCGAGATAGGCCGGATAGATCAGCACGCCGCGCAGGTTCAGAGCCCGCGCACCGGCAGAAAGTCCAGTTTTCACGGTTCCGCCCCATATTTGCAGGGTTGCGGGCGCTTGCAGCCCCTAGCCCCCCCTCTTATATACGCCGGGAAGAGCGGCCGGGCCACGCGGCCAGGGCCAAAACTAGGGATCGGGGACGGGCGCCGTATCCGGGCCTGCCCCAGAACATCGCCGAAGGAAGAGGAATAAACATGGCCAAAGTCATCGGAATCGACCTCGGGACCACGAACTCCTGCGTCGCCATCATGGACGGGTCGCAGCC
>JAKAJW010000395.1 GCA_021813645.1 Pseudomonadota bacterium
GACCGGGCAGCCGATGGCACGGGTCGACGAGGCGGTGGAAATCGCCGAACGGCCCGGCGTGATCTTCACCACCTTTGGCGATGCGATGCGGGTCCCGGGCACCAAGCGCAGCCTGATCCAGGCGAAGGCCGCCGGCGCCGACATCCGCATGGTCTACTCGCCGCTCGACGCGCTGGAGCTCGCCCGCCGCAATCCGGGGCGCGAGGTGGTGTTCTTCGGCCTCGGCTTCGAGACCACGACGCCCTCGACCGCGCTGACGATCCAGGCCGCGGCGCGCGAGGGGGTCGCGAATTTCTCGGTCTTCTGCAACCACATCACCGTGCCCGAGCCGATCAAGGCGCTGCTCGACGATCCCGACATGCGGCTCGACGGTTTCATCGGCCCCGGCCATGTCTCGATGGTGATCGGCACCCATCCCTACGATTTCATCGCCCGCGACTATGGCAAGCCCATCGTCGTCGCCGGCTTCGAGCCGCTCGATCTGCTGCAATCGGTGCTGATGGTGCTCATCCAGATCGCCGAGGGCCGCGCCGCGGTGGAAAACCAATATGCCCGCGTGGTGCCCGAGCACGGCAACCCGGTCAGCCTCGCCGCGATCGCCGATGTCTACGAACGGCGACCCTCCTTCGCCTGGCGCGGGCTGGGCGAAATCGACGCCTCCGGCCTGCGGATCCGCGAAAAATACCGCGCCTTCGACGCCGAGGAGAAATTCGGCATCGGCTATGCCGCCGGCCCCCGCCATGTCGCCGAACCCGAGGGCTGCGCCTGCGGCGCGGTGATGACCGGCCGGCTGAAGCCAACCCAATGCCCGCAGTTCGGCCGCGGCTGCACGCCGGAGACGCCGCTCGGGGCGCTGATGGTGTCCTCGGAAGGCGCCTGTGCGGCCTATTGGCAATATGGCGGGGCGCGGGCGGCAGCGGAGTGAGGCGGCTCCCCCCGGCCCGCGGCCCCTGCCCCGGATATTTCTGGAACGGAAGAAGAAGCGGAACATGACCCTGCGCGATACCCATGTGACCTTGGCCCATGGCGGCGGCGGCAAGGCGATGCGGGATTTGATCGAGGAGATCTTCACCGGCGTGTTCGAACCGCCGGGGATGGAGGATCAGGCCCGCGTGATGGATGCCGCGCTGGCCGAGCCCGGCGCGCGGCTCGGTTTCACCACCGACAGCTTCGTGGTGACCCCGGTGGAGTTTCCCGGCGGCGACATCGGCAAGCTGGCCGTCTGCGGCACGGTGAACGATCTCGCCGTGGGCGGCGCGCGGCCCCTGTGGCTCTCGGCCGCCTTCATCATCGAGGAGGGCTGCGAGCTGGCGCTGCTGCGCCGGATCGTCGCCTCGATGGCGCGCGAGGCGGCGGCGGCGGGGGTGCGGATCGTCACCGGCGACACCAAGGTGGTGGGCCGCGGCTCGGCCGACCGGGTCTTCGTCACCACCTCCGGCGTGGGGGTGATCCCGCCCGGGCGCGAGCTGGCCGCGGGGCTGATCCGGCCGGGCGATGTGGCGCTGGTCAACGGCCGGCTCGGCGATCACGGCGCGGCGATCCTGGCCGCGCGCGGCGACTTGGCGCTGTCGACAGCGCTGCAGTCGGATTGCCAGAGCCTCGGCCATCTGATGGAGGCGGTGCTGGCCGCTGCACCCGGCACGCGGGCGGCGCGCGACGCGACCCGCGGCGGCCTGGCCGCGGCGCTGAACGAGATGGCCGCCGCGGCGGGCGTCGGCATCGAGCTCGACGAGGCGTCGCTGCCGATGGGCGACGAGGTGCGCGGGGTCTGCGAGATCCTCGGGCTCGACCCGCTCTATCTCGCCAATGAGGGCACGCTGGTCGCCTTCGTGCCGGCGGAGCAGGCCGAGGCCGCGCTGGCGGCGATGCGGGCCCGGCCCGAGGGCCGGGGCGCGGCGATCGTCGGCCAGGCGGTCGCGGCCCGCCCCGGCACGGTGACGATGCGGACCTTGTTCGGCGGCGCCCGCATCGTCGACATGCTGGTGGGCGAACAGCTGCCGCGGATCTGCTGAGACCGGATCGCGCGGCCGGGATCAGTCCTGGGCGCGCAGGATCCGGGCCGGCCGCACCGCCAGCGGGCGCAGCGCGAAGACAAGGCCGGCTAGCAGCGTGGCGGCGATGCCGCCGAGCACGATGGCCAGCGCCGAAACCGGCTCGAACTGGTAGGGCGCCGCCATCACGAAGCGCATCACCGCCCAGCCGGCGATGCCGCCGGCGGCGATGGCGACGAGACCCGCCGCCGCGCCCAGCAGCGCCGCGCGCAGCGCGAAGCTTGCCAAGATGCGGCCGCGGCTGGCGCCCAGCGTCTTCAACACCGCCGCCTCGTAGAGCCGGCCGCGCTCGCCGGCCGCGGCGGCGCCGATCAGCACCACGAAGCCGGTGGCCAGCGTCGCCCCCGCCGCCCAGGCGGTGGCCGAGGCGATCGCCTGCAGCGCCTGGGACACCTGGGCGATGGCGTCGCGCACCCGGATGGCGGTGATGTTGGGGAATTTCTCGGCGAGCCTGCGCAGCAGCGGCGCCTCCGCCTCGGGCACGCTGTAGATCGTGGCGATGTCGCTATGCGGCGCGCCGGCCAGCGCCGCCGGATCCATCGCCAGGATGAAGCCCATGCCGGCATTGCGGAAATCGACATCGCGGAACGAGGTGATGGTGCCGGTGATGTCGCGGCCGAGAATGTTGACTGTCAGGCTGTCGCCCAGCTTCAGGCCCAGCTCCGCCCCCTCCTTGGCGGCAAAGCTGATCTGCGGCGGCCCGCTGTAGTCCGGCGGCCACCACTGCCCGGCGGTGATCCTTGTGTTGGCCGGCGGCCGGGCCGACATGGTGACGCCGCGGTCGCCGCGCAGCACCCAGGACTTGCCGGCGACCTGTTCGGCCGGCTGGCCGTTGATTCGGGTGATGATGCCGCGCAGCATCGGCGCGGTCTCGACCCGGGTCACGCCGGGATCGCCCTCGGTCAGGGCGAGGAAGCCGGCGAGTTCGTTGGGCTGGATGTCGAGGATATAGTAGCTCGGCGCCCGGTCCGGCAGGTCGCGGGCGATCGCGGCGCGCAGGTTGGCGTCGATCTGGCCCACCGCCGCCAGCACCGACAGGCCGAGCCCCAGCGACAGGACGACCGAGACGGTCTCCGCCCCCGGGCCGCCGATCGCGCCGAGCGCCAGCCGCAGCATGCTCCCCCCCTGCAGCGCCCGGGCGCGGGCCAGCCGGCGGGCCAGCCGGCGCAGCCCGGCCGCCACCGCCAGCAGGACCAGAAGCGCGGCGATCACCCCGGCGGCTGACCACAGCGCCAGCCGCGCCACGCGATCGGA
>JAKAJW010000351.1 GCA_021813645.1 Pseudomonadota bacterium
GCGGAGGGCGGCGATGGCACGCGAACAGACCGACATCCTGATTTCCGGCGGCGGCGTCGCCGGGCTGACCGCCGCGGCCGCCTTCGGCAGCGCCGGCTTCCGGGTGATCTGCGTCGATCCGACCCCGCCCGTCACCTCCGACGCCGAGGAAGGCGCCGATCTGCGCACCACCGCCTTCCTGCAGCCCTCGATCCCGGTCCTGGAGGCCGCCGGCCTCTGGTCCCGCCTCGCCCCCCAGGCGGCGCCCCTGCAGATCATGCGCATCGTCGATGCCGGCGGACCGGAGCCGGAGCCGCGCATCGTCAAGGATTTCGACGCCGCCGACATCTCCGATCAGCCCTTCGGCTGGAACTTGCCGAACTGGCTGCTGCGCCGCGAGATGGTGGCCCGCCTGGCCGAACTGCCCAATGTCAGCTTCCGCCCCGGCCTGGCCACCACCGCCGTGCTGACCCGCGAGGCCGAGGCGCTCGCCACCCTGTCCGACGGCAGCCGCATCGCCGCCCGCCTGCTGATCGCCGCCGACGGCCGCGGCTCGGCGGTGCGCGAGGCGCTCGGCATTCCGGTCCGCACCCTGCGCTACGGCCAGAAGGCGCTCGCCTTCGCCGTCTCGCATCCGATCCCGCATCAGAACGTCTCGACCGAGATCCACCGCTCCGGCGGCCCCTTCACCCTGGTGCCGCTGCCCGACCGAAACGGCCTGCCCTGCTCCGCCGTGGTCTGGATGGAGCGCGGGCCGGAGGCGCTCAGGCTCGCCACTCTGCCGGTGCCCGAGTTCGAGGCGGCGATGACCGAACGCTCCTGCCACCTGTTCGGGCCGCTCAGCCTGCTCACCCGGCGCAGCCTCTGGCCGATCATCTCGCAGGTGGCGGACCGGATGTCGGGCGAGCGCACCGCGCTCTTGGCCGAAGCCGCACATGTGGTGCCGCCGATCGGCGCCCAGGGCCTGAACATGAGCCTGGCCGACCTGCGCCTGCTGCTCGATCTCAGCCGTGACGACCCGGGCCAGATCGGCGGGCGCAAGATGCTCGCCGCCTATCACCGCCGCCGCCACCCCGAGGTGCTGGCCCGTGTCGCCGGCATCGACGCCCTGAACCGCGCCTCGATGCTGGCGCCGCAGCCGCTGCGCGACGCCCGCGCCAAGACACTCGACACGCTCTATTCGGTTTCCCCGATCCGCAAGCCGGTGCTGCGCGCCGGCCTCGGGATGCGCTGAGCCGCGCCCCAAGGGCGCCCGGCGGGCGCCCCGAAAGCCGACGCCCCGCGCGCCGTCACAGCACCTCGTCGACCACCGCCTTCAGCCGGCCGAGCGTGCCTTCGACGTCATAGAGCTTGTCGAGCCCGAACAGCCCGATCCGGAAGGTGCGGAAACCCTCGCCCTCGTCGCATTGCAGCGGCACCCCGGCGGCGATCTGCATGCCCTTCTCCAGGAATTTCTTGCCGTTCTGCACTTCGGGATCGTCGGTGTAGCTCACCACCACCCCCGGCGCGCCGAAGCCCTCGGCGGCGACCGAACGCACGCCCTTGGCCGCCAGCATCGCCCGCACCCCGTCGCCGAGCGCCCATTGCGCCTCTTTCAGCCGGGCAAAGCCGTAGTCCTTGGTCTCCGCCATCGTGTCGCGGAACTTGGCCAGCGCATCGGTCGGCATGGTGGCGTGATAGGCATGGCCGCCCTTCTCATAGGCCTCCATGATCGACAGCCATTTCTTCAGGTCCAGCGCGAAGCTCGACGAACTGGTGCCGTCGATCCGCGCCCGCGCCCGGTCCGACAGCATCACCAGCCCGGCCGAGGGCGAGGCGCTCCAGCCCTTCTGCGGCGCCGAGATCAGCACATCGACGCCCACTGCCTTCATGTCGACCCAGATGCAGCCCGAGGCGATGCAGTCCAGCACGAACAGCGCGCCCACGTCATGCGCCGCCTCCGCCATCGCCTTCAGGTAGTCGTCCGGCAGGATCACCCCGGCCGCCGTCTCCACATGCGGCGCGAAGACCACATCGGGCTTCACGTCATGGATCCGCGCCACCACCTCTTCGATTGGCGCCGGGGCGAAGGGCGCCGGTGCCGCGTTGCCGGCGGTGCGTGCCTTCATCACCGTCACTTCCGAGGCGAAGCCGCCCATCTCGAAGATCTGGCTCCAGCGGAAGGAGAACCAGCCGTTGCGCAGCACGAAGGCATGCCGCCCGCCGGCGAACTGCCGCGCCACCGCCTCCATCGCATAGGTGCCGCCGCCCGGCACCAGCGCCACGGCGCCCGCGCCATAGACCTCGCGCAGCATCGTCGAGATATCCCGCATCACCTGCTGGAACTTCACCGACATGTGGTTCAGCGAGCGGTCGGTGAAGACCACGGAAAATTCCTGCAACCCCTCCGGATCGACATCTTGACGCAGCGCGGGCATGAATTCCTCCGATTGCCGTTTTCCCGGACATAGCCCGCCCGCCAGCCGATTTCATCCCGAAACGCACAGCTGCCGCCCGGTGCCGCACCCGGCCCGGTTTCCGATCCGAAACTTCCGCCGTCTCCCATAGGCAAATCGCGCCGCGCGCGCCGCCTGGCGGGCACCGCGAGGGCGGGCTCGGCCGGGCCGCGCCTAGCCCAGCGGTCCGGGCCGGCGCTCCTCGGACAGCAGCACATTGGCATCGACCTGGCCGAGACCGGGCAGCGTCATGATCCGCCGCCGCAAGACCCGCTCGAAATCCGCCAGATCGCGCGCCACCACCCGCAGCCGGTAATCGTAGACGCCGAGGATGTGCTGGACCCATTGCACCTCGGGGATCGCGGTCACCGCGCGCTCGAAATCCTCCAAGCTGACCCGCCCCTTGGTGGCGAGCTTCACGCCCAGGAAGACGGTGACGCCGAAGCCCAGCGTCTCGCGGTCCACCACCACCCGCCGGGTGCGGATCGCGCCGGCATCGGTCAGCCGCTTCAGCCGCCGCCAGGCCGCCGGCTGGCTGAGCCCGAAGCGCCGGCCCAGCTCGCCCGCCGACAGGGTGGCGTCCTGCACCAGCGCGCGCAGGAAGCCACGGTCGATCTCGTCGAGCGCCAGCCCCCCCGGCGTCATAGCGGCAGCGCCTCGGATGCCTTGATGACCGCGACATGCATCAGCGCCTCGATATCGGCGATATGCGGCAGGATGAGGATCTTGGCGCGATAGACCTCCTGGTAATGGCCGATGTCGCGCGCCACCAGGTCGAGCCGCACGTCGACCCGGCCGAGGAAGGTCTGGATCTCGGTCACCTCGGCGATCTCCCGAGCCGCGGCGATGAATTCGTCGAAGGCGCGCGGGTTCGTCTTGTCCA
>JAKAJW010000112.1 GCA_021813645.1 Pseudomonadota bacterium
GCCCTCGACCAGATCGTCGATATAGGTGAAGTCGCGCAGCATCTCGCCGTGATTGTAGACCTCGATCGGCTCGCCGCGCAGGATCGCCTTGGTGAACTTGAACAGCGCCATGTCGGGCCGGCCCCAGGGGCCGTAGACGGTGAAGAAGCGGAACATCGTCGTCGGCAGGCCGTAGAGATGGGCATAGGCATGCGCCATCGCCTCGTTCGCCTTCTTGGTGGCGGCGTAGAACGACATCGGATGGTCGGCGCGGTCGGTCTCGGCATAGGGCATCTGCCGGTTGGCGCCGTAGACCGAGGAGGTCGAGGCCATCAGCAGATGCGCCGGCGGGGCGGCGCGGGCGGCCTCGAGCAGCGCGAAGGTGCCGACCAGATTGGCGTCGAGATAGGACCGCGGCGCCTCGATCGAATAGCGCACCCCGGCCTGGGCGGCGAGATGCACCACCACATCGGGCCGCGCCTCGGCCATCAGCCCGGCGAGCCGGTCGGGCTCTTCCAGCCGCGCCTCGACCGCGGTGAAGCCCGCGTTCTGGGCCAGCATCTGGTGGCGGCGGCGTTTCAGCCGGATGTCGTAGTAATCGGTCATCGCGTCGAAACCGATCACCCGGAACCCGTCGGCCAGAAGCCGGTCGCAAAGGTGGTAGCCGATGAAGCCGGCCGAGCCGGTGACGAGTGCCGTGCGGGCCATGCGCCTCTCCTGATGTGCGCCGCCACCTTAGGGGGCCGCGACCCGGGGTCAAGCTGGGCCGGTGCCGGCGGGTGCCTAGAACCGGCTGGGCAGCACCGCCTCGAAGCCGGCCGGCGGGCGGCCGGCGATCCAGCCCTCGATCAGCGCGGCGGTGACGGGGGCGAGGGTCAGGCCGATATGGCCGTGGCCGTAGGCATGCAGCACCTCCGCCCCAGCCCGCGACGGGCCGATCACCGGCAGCGAGTCGGGCATCGAGGGGCGGAAACCCATCCAGCTGCGGTCGGGCGCGGCCAGGTCGGGCAACAGCGCGCGGGCGCCCGCCTCGATCCGCGCCAGCCGATGCGGCGAGGGCGGTGCGCTGAGCCCGCCCAGTTCGACCGTGCCGGCGGCCCGCAGCCGGCCCGCCATCGGGCAGAGGTAGAAGCCGCGCCAGGTCGGGCAGGCCGGGCGCGACAGCCGCGGCGCGGCCATGTCCCATTCCAGGTGATAGCCGCGCTCGGTGTCGAGCGGCACCCGGTCGCCGCCCTGGGCGGCGAGCCGGCGGGAGTGGGCGCCGGCGGCAATCACCGCGCGGTGGGCGGCGATCTGCACCGGCCCCGCGGCGCCCTGGCAGCTCAGCCGCAGGCCGCCGCCGACCCGGTCCAGCCGCTCCGCCCGGGCCGCGATCAGTCGCACGCCGGCAGCCTGGGCCGCCTCGGCCAGCGCGCCGACCAGTCGGCCGGGGTCGGTGGTGAAGAGGGTGTTGGGGAAGAAGGCCGCGCCGGCCAGGTTCGGCAGCGCCGGCTCGAGCCGCGACAGTTCGGCGGCGCCGAGCAGCTCCACCGTGACGCCGAGCCGGCGCCGCTCGGTCATGTCCGCCCGGGCGGCGGCCAGGGCTGCGGTGCTGTCGTAGAGATAGAGCGCGCCGTCCTGCCGCATCAGCGCCGCGGCGCCGGCTTCGGCCGCCAGCTCGCGCCAGCGCGGCGCGGCATCGCCGACCAGACGGGCGAGCGCCTCGGCATTGCGCCGCGCCGCCGCCGGTAGCGACTGGCGGGCGAAGCGCAGCAGCCAGGGCGCCAGCGTGGGCAGCGCGGCACGGCGGATGGTCAGCGGCGAATTGCGGTCGAACAGCAGGCGCGGCAGCGCCCGCAGCACCTCCGGCGTGCCGACCGGCATCACCGCGTAATCGGCGATCGTGCCGGCATTGCCCCAGGAGGCGCCAGAGCCCGGTGGCGCCGGATCGACCAGCGCCACCTCCCGCCCGGCGCGGGCCAGGCGCAGCGCGATGGCAAGTCCCACCACGCCGGCGCCCAGAACCGCGACCTCGGCGGTCTCCGTCATTGTCACATGCAGGCGTCGAACAGCGCGCGGGTGTTCTCGCGCGTCATTTCCACCGGGTTGCCGCCGCAGGAGGGATCCTCCAGCGCCATCTCGGTCAGCTCGTCGAGCCGGGCGAATTCGACCCCCATCGCCGAGAGGTTGGCCGGGATGCCGAGCTTGGCGCGCAGCTCCAGGATCGCCTCATGGAAGCCGCCGAAGCCGCCGGCGATGCCGAGATAGGCCGCGGCGCGCTCGATCTTGGCTTCGATCGCCGCGCGGTTGAAGTCGAGCACCATCGGCATCACCACCGCATTGGTGGTGCCGTGATGGGTGCCGTAGACCGCGCCGACCGGATGGCTCAGCGAATGGATGGCGCCGAGCCCTTTCTGGAAGGCCACCGCGCCCATCGCCGCCGCGCTCATCATATGCGCGCGCGCCTCGAGGTCGTCGGGCGTGGTGTAGGCGCGGGGCAGGTTCTCGAACACCAGCCGCATGCCTTCCAGCGCGACGCCCTGGCTCATCGGGTGGTAGAAGGGCGAGCAATAGGCCTCCAGGCAATGGGCGAGGGCGTCCATGCCGGTGCCGGCGGTGATGAACTTCGGCATCCCCACCGTCAGCTCGGGATCGCAGATGGTGATCGCCGGCATCAGCTTGGGATGGAAGATGATCTTCTTCTTATGCGTCGTGGTATTGGTCAGCACGCCGGCGCGGCCGACCTCCGAGCCGGTGCCGGCCGTCGTCGGCACGGCGACGATCGGGGCGATCTTGTCGGCATCGGCGCGGGTCCACCAGTCGCCGATATCCTCCAGATCCCAGACGCTGACCTTCTGGTCGTGCATCAGCGCGATCATCTTGCCCAGATCCAGGGCCGAGCCGCCGCCAAAGCAGATCACCCCGTCATGGCCGCCCGCCTTATAGGCGGCGATGCCGGCCTCCATATTGGCCTCGTTGGGGTTCGGGTCGACCTGCGAGAAAATCGCCCGGCCGAGGCCGCCGGCCTCCATCAGGTCGAGCGCGCGGGCCGTGATCGGCAGCGCGGCCAGCGCCTTGTCGGTCACCAGAAGCGGCCGCTTCAGCCCCGCCTGCTTGCAGAAATGCGCCAGCTCCTGGATCCGGCCGGGGCCGAATTTCACGGCCGTGGGATAGGACCAGTTGGCGGTCGGCACGTTGCTCATTTCGTCACCTTCTTCAGATGGTAGGATTTCGGCCGGGTGACCGAATAGTAACCCAGGACCGACAGCGAGCCGCCGCGGCCGGTGTCCTTGCAGCCGGTCCAGCACAGCGCCGGGTCGAGATAGTCGCAGCG
>JAKAJW010000338.1 GCA_021813645.1 Pseudomonadota bacterium
GGCCTCGGTCATCAGGTCGATCCAGCGGCCCTTCTCGTCGAGGTGCTGGCGGGCATAGACGGGCAGGCCGATGGTGTTGGCGGCTTCCAGGAGGTTGGCGGGGCCGCCATAGGTGGTGAAGGTGTCGAAGGTGCCGATCGGGAAGGCCACCCCTTCGCCAGCGGGCAGAAAGCGCTCGGCCGTCCCGGTCGAAAGCGTGGCAGAGCCCGTGTATTCCTCGAACAGTATCCCTGCGAAGGGGAAGGCGCGGCGGACATCCTCGCGCAAGGGCTGGCCACCGGTGGCCGAGTAGAACTTGTAGGCGTCCTCGGTCTTGGGATGGCTGATCAGCTTGTCGAAAAATTCCGGGCTGACGAGGGCATGGGCGCGGATCATGGTTTCGCCAAGGAGGTTGTCCTCGATTCCGCGCAGCACCTCGCGAACCTTGCCCTGGACGTTCGTGCCAGCGGTGCCGAGAACGAAGTCCACCGAGATCTGGGTGAGGCCGAACTCGGTGAAGTAATTGTAGAGCGTGGTGCCCGCACCATCCTTCACGATGCCGCGCAGAGCGTTCATCTCCATATATTCGCGCGTTTGGGCGTGCTTGCGGCGCATCAGGGTCAACTTGCGCGTCATCACCTCGACCAAGGGATCGGCGGCGTCCGAGGCGCCCAGCGCCGGTTGCCCCTGGATGTCGGAAGGCAGGATCACATCGTCATGCGGGATCCAGGGCAGGGCGAAGGACCGCATGGAGCGGCCTTCGCGGGTGCCGACAGTGGCGGGCGCGCCGAGCGGGACCGAAGGCAGGAGGCTCAGGACACCCTGGTATTGTTCGATGACGATGCTGCGCTGGGTGACGCCTTCGAAGCGGAAGAGGCCGATCTGGCCGAGGCGGGTGTAGAGGTTGGGCAGGATGTTGATGGCCTGCGTCATCTCGGCCAGCGAATAGCCGCCGGCGTCGAAAGGGTTGCGGATGATGGCGTTCATGGGGAGCTCCGGGGGCTGGATGGATGAAGAGAAGGACGAGATTGCGCGTGGAGTGAAGCCGCGGTTGAGCCACGGCATCGCTGATCAGGCGCTGTCGCGGGCGATGATGCCGACGGTGGCCAACTGGCCGAGCTTGGTGGTGATCTTGCCCGCGTCGTTGATGGTTGCGTCATAGGCCAGCGCCGCCCGCGAGACGATGGAGGGGCCACGCGCCACGACGATGCCCTGCGCGTCGGCAAGGGTCGCATCGACGGCATAGAGCAGCACGGCCACAGCGGTCTGGGCCCCATCGGTGCCGCCGCTGGTGGCGAGCTTGTATTTGCCGGAGGCGGTGATCTTTCCGAGAACCGACCCCACGGGATAGGGCATGCCGGCCAGAAGGGTGATCACATCGCGCGTGTAGTTGGGGTTGACCTCATATTTGAGGACATCGCCGGGTGTCGGCAGTTTCACGAGGGCGGTCATGCCAGGATCCTTTGGGTCAGGTGTTCAGGGGGTCAGGCGGGCTTGGTTACGGCATTGGCGCGCTTGACGGCGGCCACGAGCGGGCTTTCCGGTGCGGCGGACTTGGGCGGCGGGACCGTGACAATGGCGGCGGCATCGCTGCGTGCGGCCAGTTGGGTCAGGACCGAAGCGCGCAGCGCATCCGGCGACACGCCCTTCGTCACGGCCTCTGCCAGGTCGATGGTCAGGCCAAGATGGGCGGCCTGAGCGGCGATGGTGGCCAGTTCCGCCGCCTCGGTCCGGGCGCGGGAGACGGCGGCAGCGGCGGTGGTATCGCCAGCCTCGGTCGGGGCGGCTTCGGGCGGCGCGGCCGGGCTAGGTGCGGACGGCGCGACCGGCGTTTCCGGCGCGGGTGCAGGCGCCGGCTGATCTCCGGCTTCATCGGCAGGATCGTCATTGGCAGTGGCGGCATCGGGCTTCATGTTCAACTCCTTTGTCGGTTGGGATTGGGCGGTTCGGCGGGGCGAGGTGGTGCGGCCAGATCCCCGTCCGTTCACCAGCGTGGTAAATGCCGCGAAAGCGGAGCCAGGATCGGAAACCTCGTCAGCAAGCCCGGCCGCCACGGCTTCCGCGCCGCGATAGCACTCGGCCTCGGTCGCCAGCGCAGCCTCGGCTGTCAGTCGCCGCCCGCGCCCAGCGCCGACCGTCTCGGCGAAGAGATTGCGGAGACCGTCGATCTCGCCCTGGATGCGGGCGCGTACCGGGTCGGGCAGCGGTTCGTAAGGATTGCCGTCGACCTTGTGGGCGCCGGAATGGATCAGCGTGACGGTCACACCGGCATCCGACAACTGGCCGCTCAGATCGGCATGCACAACGACAACGCCGATGCTGCCGACGGCCCCGGTTCGGGGCAGGATGATCCGGTCGGCTTGGGAGGCCAGCGCGTATCCTGCCGAAAAGGCATGCTCCGCGACAAAGGCCCAGACCGGCACGGAAGACCGCGCGGTCCGGATTGCGTCCGCCAGATCAAAGACCCCTGCGACCTCGCCGCCGAAACTGTCGATTTCGAGAGCAATGCCGCGCACCAGCGGGTCCGAGGCGGCGGCGGCCAGTTGTGCGGCAATCCCCTCATAGGAGGTCTGGCCGGAGGACTGCCCGATCCAGGCGCCGCGATGGACCAGCACGCCGGAGATTTCGATCATGGCCACGCCGTCGACCAGAGCATAGGGCGACTGGCCATTGCGCTGAACCTGATCGGCCAGGCCATTGGTCAGGATCCCGGCCCGGGCGGGCAGCGCGGCCAGAGTCATATCCGCGGGGGCGACATCAAAGCCGGTCAGTCGCAGCTGCCGCCCGGTGATGCGTGGGCCGAGCCCGGCGAGGAAAGCGATGGCCTTTGCGGGTTCGACCAGCAGGGGCGTGTTGAAGGCCCGTTGGGCGATTTGGGCGTGAAGCATCAGCTTTCCTCCTGCGGCGCAGGGTCTTGAGGTGGATCCTGATTGGCATCGATCGGCTCCGCATCGCCCGCATTCGGATCGGACCCGTTGGCATCCACAGCCCCCGGCCCCTGCGCGGGCGATCCCGGACGGCGGAAGTCCAACCCGAGCCGCTTCTCGCGTTGCCGCTCCCGGGCGATCTCGGCATCGACCTGCTCGGCGTCGTAGCCGCGCTCGGCTATGGCTTGGGTGCGGGATTTCAGCCCGGCCTCGATCTGGGCGATTTCGGCATTGGCGTCCTTCAGGGGGTCGACCCAGTCCCACTTGGTGGGCAACCAGTTGCAGGCGAGATACTCGGCACGGCGCCGGTCATAGCCGGGCAGTTTCAGGCCCCCGGCCAGCACGGCGGTGTCCATGAACCGCGCCCAGACCGGTCGGCA
>JAKAJW010000247.1 GCA_021813645.1 Pseudomonadota bacterium
GATGCCGTACTTGTCCTTGAGGATGGTCTTCAGCTCTTGAGCCTGAAGAATCGTGAGGCCCACGATCTCTTCGGCGAGTTTGTTCAGATCGGTCATGTCCGTTTCCGTTCGTTAAGATGGGTTCCAACGTTGAGGGGTCAACCCCACGCAGGTTTGACAGTTGCCTTAGGCCGCCTCGCGCTCTTCCAGCGTCGAGAGGATGCCCGCGATGTTCGAAGCAGGTGCGCCAATCGCGCCCGCCAGACCGGAAGCCGGTGCGCCGAGGCACGCCGCGATCGAAGCGATAAGCTCCTCGCGCGACGGCATCTGCGACACGGCCTTGACCCCGGCCGGGTCAAGCACGGTGCTGCCCATCGCCCCGCCCAGAATGACGAACTTGTCGTTCGTCTTGGCGTAAGCGTCCGTGACCTTCGCCGCAGCGACGGGGTCCTCGGAATAGGCCAGCACGGTCATGCCCGTGAGCAGCTCACCCATGCCTTCGCAGGGTTTGCCCTCAAGGGCGATCTTGGCGAGCCTGTTCTTGGCAACGCGGACAGACCCGCCCACCTCGCGCATTTTCGCGCGAAGGGCCTGCATGTCGGCAACCGTGAGACCTGCGTAGTGTGCGACCACGACCACGCCAGAGCTTTCGAAGATCTGGCCGAGTTCCTCGACCACTTTCTCTTTCTGGGCTCTATCCACAGTTTCACTCCAAGAATGGGGGTTTCCCCCCGGCTCTAGTCTCTGTCCCGGATCGCTCCGGAACGTCGGGTCCGCGAGGGTCCCGAGGCCAAGATCACCCGAGGGAACCCCCGGAAACTTGTCTCGTTCCCCATCTCAGGCAGGACATTAAGGCGTTTGCGCGCCACCCACCGTCTCGGACAGGACGGGGCGCGCCCTACGGAGGCGCCCCGCCATCCCGGCCTTGCGGCCGGAGATCTCTTACTCGGCCGTCGCCGAGGCGATGTCGACCGACACGCCCGGGCCCATGGTCGAGGACAGCGACACCTTCTTCATGTAGGTGCCCTTGGCGCCAGTCGGCTTGGCCCGGCCCACCGCGCCGACGAAGGCGCGGATGTTCTCGGCCAGCTTGGCCGCGTCGAACGAGACCTTGCCGACGCCGGCATGGACCACGCCCGCCTTTTCCGCCTTGAACTGGACCTCGCCGCCCTTGGCGGCCTTCACCGCCTGGCCGACATCCATCGTCACCGTGCCGACCTTGGGGTTCGGCATCAGGTTGCGCGGGCCGAGGATCTTACCCAGACGACCGACCAGCGGCATCATGTCCGGGGTGGCGATGCAGCGATCGAACTCGATCTTGCCGCCCTGGATCGTCTCCATCAGATCTTCGGCGCCGACGATATCCGCCCCGGCCGCCTTCGCCTCGTCGGCCTTGGCGCCGCGCGCGAAGACCGCAACCCGCACCGTCTTGCCGGTGCCGTTCGGCAGCTGAACCACGCCACGGACCATCTGGTCGGCGTGCCGCGGGTCGACGCCCAGGTTCATCGCGATCTCGATCGTCTCGTCGAACTTCGCCGAAGCGGCCGACTTGATCAGTGCCACCGCGTCTTCCACCGAGAGGTTGGCCTTGCCGTCGAAGGCGGCGCGGGCCGCCACAGTGCGCTTACCGTGCTGAGCCATGGCTTACCCCTTCACCTCGATACCGATCGACTTCGCCGAGCCGAGGATGATGTTCATCGCCGCTTCCACCGAGTTGGCGTTCAGGTCGGCCATCTTCGCCACGGCGATCTCGCGCACCTGCGCCGCGGTCACGGTGCCGGCAACCTCGCGGCCCGGCTTCTCCGACCCCTTCGTGCGGTTGCGCTTGCCCACCGGCTTCAGGCCCGCCGCCTTCTTCAGGTAGAACGACGCCGGCGGCGTCTTGATGTCCAGCGTGAAGGACTTGTCCTGGTAGTAGGTGATGACCACCGGCGTCGGAGCGCCCGGCTCCATGCCCTGCGTCTTCGCGTTGAAGTCCTTGCAGAACTGCATGATGTTCAGGCCGCGCTGACCGAGCGCGGGACCGACCGGCGGAGACGGGTTGGCTTGCCCCGCCTTCACCTGCAGCTTCAGCTGCCCCATTACCTTCTTGGCCATCCGGCCTCTCCTTCTGTCACCGCCCCAAGCTCGGCTCGGGGCCTTGGTTTAGTGGTCCGGTCTGCCGCGGCCCCGATCGCTCGGAACGGCCTCGGCGCGCCTCCCACGAGATCGCTCAGGCGCCTTTCGACACCTGAGTGAATTCCAGCTCGACCGGGGTCGCCCGGCCGAAGATCGACACCGTCACCTTGAGCCGCGAATGCTCTTCGTCGACCCCTTCGACCATGCCCGAGAAGCCCTCGAACGGCCCGTCGGTCACCTGCACCTGCTCGCCGATCTCGTAATGGATCAGGTTGCGCGGCGCCACTTCACCTTCCTCGACGCGGTTGAGGATGCCGTTCACTTCCTCGTCGCGCATCGGCATCGGCCGGCCCTGCGGCCCAAGGAACCCGGTCACCCGGTTGATCGAGGAGATCAGGTGATAGCCGCGGTCCGACATATCCATATGCACGAGCACGTAGCCCGGCATGAAGCGCCGCTCACTCGTCACCTTCTTGCCGCGCCGGACCTCGATCACCTCTTCGGTCGGCACCAGCACCTCGTCGATCTCTTCCTGCAGACCGGCATCGGCTACGGCCTGCTTGATCTGTTCGGCGATCTTCTTCTCGAAGTTCGAGAGAACCGACACCGAATACCACCGCTTGGCCATCTGCTCTTCACCCTGTCTCGCCCGGCGCCTGATTGCCGGAAGCCTTCCAAATCAAGCGGTTATCCGCCTTCCCGGGAACAAAAAACAGCGCGCGGCCCGAATCGCCGCGCGCCTGCTTGCCGGAGTTCCGCCCCCCTTACGCAACATGGGGCCGAAACACAAGGGGCGCGAGGCATTTTCCCGGCCGCATCGGCATGCCGAACGGCCCGGCCGGCGACGGCGATCCAATCAGCGGAACAGGCCGAGCAGGGTCTGAAGCCCGGTGCGGATCACGATATCGATCACCGAGAAGAAGGCCGCCGTCAGCACCGCCATCAGGAACACCATCAGCGTCGTCAGCATCACCTCGCGGCGGCTCGGCCAAGTGACCTTGCCCACCTCCGAGCGGACCTGCTGAACGAACTTGAGGGGGTTCACCTGTGCCATGCGATCTCTCGACGATAATCCGTTGCGCGCCACATACGCGCAACCCCACCCTGATTCAAGTCCGGCTAGGCGACCTGGCAGGGGCAGCAGGACTCGAACCCGCGACCCTCGGTTTTGGAGACCGATGCTC
>JAKAJW010000260.1 GCA_021813645.1 Pseudomonadota bacterium
CCTCGGCTCCCTCGACCAGGACCTCCTCGATGTCGCGGTTGTAGAGGTCGCGGATCGAGCGCTTGATCAGGTTGCCTTCCTCGTAGATCGGCGCCGGGGCGATCGATTTCAGCGTCAGGTCGCGGATCTGCTCCCAGAGCCGCATCAGATATTCGTAGTCGCGCTTGATCTCGGCCTTGGTGCGCTTGGCGCCGGCGGTGCGGATGATCAGGCCGGCGCCCTCGGGCACCTCCATCTCGCCGGCGATCTCCTTCAGCTTCTTGCGGTCGGCCGCCTGGGTGATCTTGCGGGAGATGCCGCCGCCGCGGGCGGTGTTCGGCATCAGCACGCAGTAGCGCCCGGCGAGGCTGAGGTAGGTGGTCAGCGCCGCGCCCTTGTTGCCGCGCTCTTCCTTGACCACCTGGACCAGCATGATCTGCCGGACCTTGATGACTTCCTGGATCTTGTAGCGCCGCGGCCGCGGCTTGCGCGGCTGGCGGATTTCCTCGGCGACGTCCTCTTCGGCGATCGACTCGATCTCCGCATCGGTGTCGGAGGCGTGGTCGAGCGCACGATAGGGTTCTTCGCGCCGGCCGGCGCGGTCCTCATCGAGGCTCTCGTCCTCGCCGTGGGCGGCGGCTTCGGGCTCCGCCGTGGCCGGGGCTTCCGCCGCGCGCGCCTCGGCCTCGACCGCCTCCACCTCGTCGCCGCCGATCAGCGCGTCGGCGCCGCGTTCCTCGCCGAGATCGACGACTTCCATCGCCTCGATCTCGCCATGGGTCACCGCGTCGCCGGCGGCGGCTTCCGCCTGGACGCGGGCGCGGTTCTTCTCGCGGCGCGAGCGGTCGCGGCTTTCCTCTTCGTCCATCGCCTTGGCATAGGCGCGCTCTTCTTCCAGCAGCGCCTTCCGGTCGGCGACCGGGATCTGGTAGTAATCCGGGTGGATTTCCGAGAAGGCCAGGAAGCCGTGCCGGTTGCCGCCGTAATCGACGAAGGCGGCCTGCAGCGAGGGTTCTACGCGCGTGACCTTGGCGAGGTAGATATTGCCGGCCAGCTGGCGCTTGTTGACGGTCTCGAAGTCGAATTCCTCGACCTTGTTGCCGTCCACCACCACGACCCGGGTTTCCTCCGGGTGGGTGGCGTCGATAAGCATCTTCTTAGACATAAGGGTCCATCGCACCCGGCCAGAGCCATGTCCCGCCGGATCGAACCGGGCGGACCGTGACGCTGTGCGGGGTGTCTCGTTGGGGCGAGAGGGCGCGCCGGTTGGTCATCGCGGACGCCGGCGAGGCGGATTTGCCCCCCCCATGCTCGTCTCGACCCTGCAGCGCAATCCATCGCGGTTCTATCCAAGGCGCCGCGGGCGGCACCCATCTGTTCAAGCCCGGGCCGTCACCGACCGACCGAGCGATCCTATGGCCTTGCGGCCCATCCTCCGGCTGATCCCGGCCCCGAGAGCGTTGCGCCCTCCGCTCCGATCAGCGGCGAAACTGACTTGCGGGCCCGGTTCGGCGACACGGAACCCCGCATAGGCGACATTAGCGGGGGTTGTGTCGAAAACACAATGGGTATTCTGACCCGCCGCGTCGAATGCCGCCCCGCGGCGGGCCGGGCTCTGCCCCGCCGTGCGGCAAATCGCCGGCCAAAGCCCGGCAAGGCCGCGCCCCGCGCCGCGCGGCCAATCGCCCCGCGACCGCTTCCGCTTTCAACCCTGAGAGGAGCCGCCCCCGGCCGTGACGACCGGAGGCGCCCCGGGGAGCCCCGGGGAGCCCGAGTGCCCCGACGGTCAGACGTAATCCGCGCGCGACAGACCGTATTTCGCCATCTTCTCGTTCAGCGTGCGGCGCGGCAGGCAGAGCTCTTCCATCACCGCGACGATGGAGCCCTTGTGGCGACGCATCGTGTTGTCGATCAGCATGCGCTCGAAGGCGTCGACATATTCCTTGAGCGGCTTGCCCTCGGTGGTGAGAGCGGGCTGGCTGTTGTCATCATCCGCCATCAGCAGCGAGGCGATCGAGCCCGAGCCGCGGCGGTTCTGCAGCACCGCCCGCTCGGCCACGTTGACGAGCTGGCGCACATTGCCCGGCCAGGGCGCCTGCAAGAGCTGGGCGGCCTCCTGCGCGGTGAGCTGCGGCGCATCGCAGCCGTATTCCTCGGCGAACTGCTCGGTCAGCCGGGTGAACAGGGTCAGGATGTCCTCGCCGCGGGTGCGCAGCGGCGGCAGGGTGATCTTCAGCGCTGCGAGCCGGTAGTAGAGATCTGGCCGCAGCGAATCCTCCACCGTCTTGTCGGGGGCGTGCTCGTTGCAGATGGCGATGATCCGGGTTTCCGCCGGCATCCCCTGATCGTTGATGAAGGTCAGCAGCCGGGCCTGCAGGCCCTGGCTCAGCGCCTCGATGTCCTCCAGGCAGAGCGTGCCGCCGCGGGCCTCCTCGACCAGCGGCAGGGCGGTGCCCTCCTCGGTCGGGCCGAACAGCCGGGTGGCCAGCGTGTCTTCGGAAAAGGCGGCGCAGGAGATCGTCACGAACTTGCGGCCGGCGCGCGGGCCGACCGCGTGCAGCGCATGGGCAACCAGCGTCTTGCCGGTGCCGGTCTCGCCGTCGATCAGCACATGGCCGTCGGCCTGGCCGAGATCGAGGATATCCTCGCGCAGCCGCTCCATCACCGCCGAAGTGCCGATCAGCTTGCGCATCAGCATGCTGCCGTCGGACAGCTCGCGGCGCAGCGCCCGGTTGTCGAGCGTCAGCCGGCGGGTCTGGGTGGCGCGCTTGGCCAGTTCGGTCATCCGGTCGGGGTTGAACGGCTTTTCCAGGAAATCATAGGCGCCGAGCCGCATCGCCTCGACCGCCATCGGCACGTCGCCGTGCCCGGTGATCATGATGACGGGCATGGAGGAATCCATGCTCATCAGCCGCTTGAGAAACGCCATGCCGTCCATGCCGGGCATCTTGATGTCGGAGACGACGATCCCGGGAAAGTCCGGGCCGATCGCCTTAAGGGCATCCTCGGCCGAGGCGAAGGCCTCGGTATCGAAACCCGAAAGCGCCAGCCACTGACCGATCGAGGCCCGCATGTCCTGTTCGTCATCGACGATCGCAACCTTCATCGATCGCGCCATGCTCTTACTCCGCTGCTTCCACATCCAAAGATAGGATGGGCAGTTGCACTTCAAAGACCGCGCCGCCGCCCTCGGCGTTATGGGCGGTCAGGCGACCGCCCAAGTCCTTGACGATGCCGGAAGAGATGGCAAGACCCAGGCCAACCCCCTCGCCCGGCTTCTTGGTGGTGTAGAAGGGCTC
>JAKAJW010000294.1 GCA_021813645.1 Pseudomonadota bacterium
GACCAGGATCCCTGCCGGCACCGTATCATTGAACACCCGCAGCTTGCTGTCGTCCGCCAGCATGCGTTCGAAGGACGTGCCCCGCTTTGTCTTCATTGATTGCTCGCTCCGGGACATGCCCCGGCCCCCATAGGGCGGAACAATACGCGGCGAGGCACCCGTGTCAAAGAGAGTTCCGAACCGCGTGCGGCGCGACCGGTACCCACGGCATCCGACCGGCGCGCGACCTGCCGCACCAGATCGCCCCGCGGCCCTCTTCCCCAGGTCATCGCGCCCCGTGTTCCGGGCCGGCGCGGAGTCACCGTCACGCGGCACAGGCCCGGCCGACCGCGTCCAGCCGCCCCGAAGAAGGGCAGCGGCACTTACCTTATTGCGCGCGGCGCCGCGATTTTCACCCCAGCCGAGATTTTCCGGGGAAACTTTCAGCAACCCAGGAAATCGGTCAACTCACCGCACCAATTTTCGCGCCTCATGGCGGGAGTCGGGGGAACGTGCCGGCACCTCCTCTCCACCGCCAATCTTGGAACGGGCCATGAAACTGAAACGCGCCTCCTCTCTCCTCTTCGCCCTTGCCCTCGCGCTTCCCGCCGCCGCCATGGCGCAGGATGCGACGCCGAAGCTGCCCGACAACATCGTCGCCTCGAAGACGCTCACCGTCTGCAGCGCCGTCAACCTGCCGCCGATGGAATTCTTCTCGCCCAGCCAGCAGCCCGAAGGGGTCGATATCGACCTCGCCAACGAACTGGCCGGCCGGCTGGGTCTGAAGACGAAGTTCATCAACATCCCCTTCGCCGGGCTGATCCCGGCCCTGCTGGCGCATAACTGCGACGTCATCATGTCCCAGCTCTTCATCAAGCCGCCGCGGCTCAAGGTGATCGACGAGATCCCCTATATGAACTCGCAGGAAGGCTTCATCATGAAGGCCGGCAAACCGAAGGTCGCGAGCCCCGAGGAGCTGAGCGGCAAGAAAGTCGCCAGCGTCACCGGCACCACCGCGACCGACCTGATGAAGGCCGCCAACGAGAAGCTCGCCGCCGCCGGCAAGCCACCGATCAACATCGTGCTGTTCCCCGAAAACACGCCTGCGCTGCAGCAGGTGCAGTTCGGCCAGGTTGACGCCTATGGCGTGGCCTATGAGACGGCGCTCTATTATGCCGCGCTGCAGCCCTCGCAGTTCGAGGTGGGCGGCGCCCCGTACTTCAAGATCTTGACCGGCATCGGCGTCTCCAAAGATACGCCCAGCCTGCGCGACGCGCTGAGCGCCAAGCTGAAGGACATGATGAAGGACGGCACCTACGCCAAGATCTTCACCAAGTGGCACATCGAAGCCGACATGCTGCCGGGCTGACGCGCCATGCACTTCGACTGGACATATTTTAGGGACCAGCTCTTCACGCCGAGCACCGCCTTCCTCGACGGCCTCTTCCTGACCGTCCTGCTGGCGGTCAGCGCCGAGGCACTGGGAATGATCCTCGGTCTGGTCGTGGCTTTTGGGCGGATGTCGCGCAATCGAGCGCTCAAATGGCTGGCCGTCGGCTATATCTGGGTCATGCGCGGCACGCCGCTTCTGGTGCAGATCGTGTTCATCTACACCGGCTTGGCGGCGGCCGGGATCCTGCGCTTCAACGATATCAACGTTGCCGGGATCGTCTTTCCCGGCAGCGTTCAGGCCGGCATTCTGGCCCTGGCGCTGCATGAGGCCGCCTATATGGCCGAGGTCTACCGTGCGGGCATCGGCTCGGTCGACATCGGGCAGTTCGAGGCCGCCAAGGCGCTCGGCCTGCCGCCGTCGATGGTGATGCGCTATGTCATCATGCCCCAGGCGCTTCGCGTCATCCTTCTGCCGATCGGCAACCAGTTCAACATCATGCTGAAGAACACCACGCTGGTCAGCGTCATTGGCGTCTCGGAAATGCTCCTGGTGACCGAGACGATCAACTCCGCCACGTTCCGCACCTTCGAGCTCTATTCGGTGCTGGCGCTCTACTTCCTCGCCCTCACCACGCTTTGGCAGCTGTTCCTGAACTGGGCCGAGCGCCGGCTGGCCCGAAGCCGGGTCCCGCAGGCGGCCAAGCAACGGCCGGCCAGCGACGCGCAGGAGGCCGCAGCATGAAACCGCCGCGAATTTCCGACGAACGGCTGATCGAACTGAACGCGGTCGAAAAATGGTTCGGCCCGGTGAAGGTGCTGGACAAGGTCGATTTCCACGTCCACCGCGGCGAGGTCGTGGTGCTGATCGGCCCCTCCGGCTCGGGCAAGACGACGCTCCTGCGCTGCATCAACCATCTCGAGTCGGTGCAGGCCGGTCAGGTCCGCGTGAATGGCGCGCTGATCGGCTACCGCGAGCGGCGCGGCAAGCTGGTCGCCGACCGCGAACGCGACATCGCCTTCCAACGCCGCGAGGTGGGCATGGTCTTCCAGCGCTTCAACCTCTTCCCGCACATGACGGCTTTGGAAAACATCACCCTCGCCCCGCTGCGGCTGCGCGGTGTGCCGAAGGCAAAGGCCGAGGAGGATGCCCGCGCCCTTCTCGCCCGGGTCGGCTTGCCCGACAAGGCGGACGCCTATCCCGCGCAGCTCTCCGGCGGCCAGCAGCAGCGGGTGGCGATCGCACGGGCGCTGGCGATGCAGCCCGCGGTGATGCTGTTCGACGAACCGACCTCGGCGCTCGATCCCGAGATGGTCGGCGAGGTGCTGACGGTGATGCAGGACCTCGCCAAGTCCGGCATGACCATGGTCATCGTCACCCATGAAATGGGCTTCGCCCGCCAGGTCTCCGACCGCGTGGTCGTCATGGCGGAGGGCCGCGTGGTCGAAGCGGCCGCGCCGGACCAGCTCTTCGCCAACCCGCAGCATCCCAAGACCCGCGCCCTGCTCTCGGCCGTGCTGCACTGAGGCAAAGCCCGTTCGGCCCGGGCGAAATCGCGCCTGGGCCGAGCGGGTCCCGCAATGCTGGTGACAAGCTTCCGCCGGTCCGATATGGCGCAGACATGACGGAGCTGAAGGCGTCAGTACGGGTCACGGTGATCGCCGTCTGCTACAACAGCATGGCGGTGCTGCCGGCCATGCTTGCCTCGATCCCGGCAGAAACCCCGGTGGTGATCGTCGACAATGCCTCCACCGACGGCGCCGCCCTGGGCCAGGCCGTTGCGGCACGGGGCGCAAAGTTGATCCGCAACGCCGAGAACCGGGGCTTCGGCGCCGCCTGCAACCAGGGCGCGGCGCTGGCGGAGACCGAGTTCCTGCTGTTTCTGAACCCCGACGCGACG
>JAKAJW010000441.1 GCA_021813645.1 Pseudomonadota bacterium
ACGCCGGGGCCGGCGTCAGCGGCGCGCTGCAACCGGCGGGCTGAGCGCGGCGCGACGGGCGCGGCGCAGCGCCAGCGCTGGCCGTTCGACCAGATGCCAGGACAGCACCGCCAGGGCGAGCGTGGCGGGCACGGAGAGCGCGATATTGGCGAAGGGCGAGAGGCTGCCGCCGGCGGCGCTGGCGACGAGGCCCTGCACCGGGAAGGCGTAGAGGTAGACTCCGTAGGAATAGTCGCCGAAGCGGTTGTAGGCGCGCAGCCGGGGGCTGGCGAGGAGGCCGGCCCAGAAGCCGGCCGCCGCCAGCGCCAGGACCAGCGCGGGCTGGGCGAGCGGGGTGCCGCGGGCCAGGACGGCGACCAGCGCCAGGGTGGCGACCCGCGGCAGCGTCAGGCGCAGGCGGTCGCGGCCGTGATAGGCCGCCATGCCGATGGCGAAGGGCAGCGAAAGGGCGCGCGCCTCGGCCAGGCGGACCGGCAGGGCAAGCCCGGCGGTGGCGAGCCAGAGCAGCCCGTAGCCGGCGAAGGCCAGGCCGAGGCCGCGCCGCGACAGGCCCGCCAGACCGAGGGCGAGCAGGGCGAGGTAGCATTCCGCCTCGTAGGCGAGCGTCCAGATCGAGCCCTCGACCGCCGGATAGGGGTTGGCCGCGAAGACGCCGGGCAGGGTGTATTGCGGGGTCAGCAGGGCGAGGTTGCGCGGCAGGAAGCGCGCCGTGGCCGGATGGGCGAAGTAATCGGCGAGCGGCAGGCTGGTGGTCAGCGGGCCGAGCACCAGCAGCACCGCGGCCAGCGAGACGGCCAGCGCCGGGAACAGCCGCAGCGCGCGGGCGGCGAGGAAATCGGCGAGCGAGGCGCGCCGCGCCCAGCTGGCCGAGACGAAGAAGCCGGAGAGCGCGAAGAAGACATAGACGGCGAGGGTGCCGAGCGAGGCGCCGGTCAGCCGCTCCAGCGGTTCGGCGGTGCCGGGGCCGCGGCTGATCGGCCAGGCGTGGGAGACCAGCACGGCCAGCGCGGCCGCCATGCGCAGCAGGTTGAAGTTGTTGTCGCGGTCTTGGGCGGCAGCGCTCAGCGCCGACATGGCAGCCTCGTCCCGACGGGCCGGCCCGGGATGGCCGGTGCAGGGCAAAGGCTGGGCCCGCTTGGTTAAGAAGCGATTAACCACGCTGGGACCGAGCTATGCCCGCGGTGGGGCGGTCAGGCGGAATGGCCGATCGGTGGGGCGCCGATGCAGCGGGCCTCGGCCGTCTCGAGGGCGAAGGTGGCGTGGCGGATGCGGAAGTCGCGTGCCAGCATGGCCTGCACCGCGGCGCTGACCCCGGCCGCCTCGGGGCCGACCACCAGATGGGCCTCGAGCGAGATCTCATGCTCGTCGATCTGCCACAGATGCAGGTGATGGACCTCGGCCACGCCATCGACGGCGGCGATCCGCTCCAGCACCTCGGCGGCGGCGATGTGGGGTGGGGCGCCCAGCATCAGGATGCGGATCGCCGGGCCGATGCCGGTCAGGCTGAGCCAGAGCATCCAGGCCGAGATGGCCAGCGTGGCCAGCGGATCGACCAAGCGCCAGTCGTAGAGCAGGATCAGCGCCCCGGCGAGCATGACGGCGAGCGAGGTGGCGGCGTCGCCCAGATTGTGCAGGAAGGCGGCGCGGATGTTGATGCTGTGGCGGGCCTGGCGGAAGGTGAGCGCCGCGGTGGCGAGGTCGACCACCAGCGCGAGGCCGGCGAGCGCCAGCACCGGCCAGCCGGCGACCGGCGGCGGATCGATCAGCCGCAGCGCCGCCTCGGCGGCGAGCCAGAGCGAGAGCAGGATCAGCGCGGTGTAGTTGATGAGTGCGGCGATCAGCTCGGCCCGGCCATAGCCGAAGGTCATCCGATGGTCGGCCGGCCGGCGGGCGATGCGGCGGGCGGCATAGGCCAGCGCCAGGGCGGCGGCGTCGGAGAGATTGTGGACCGCATCGGCGATCAGCGCGACCGAGCCGGCGACGAGCCCGCCGAGGATCTGCGCCAATGACAGGCCGACATTGACCGCCACCGCCAGAGCGATGCCGCGGTCGGCGGCGGGGGCGTGGTGATGGCTGTGATCGTGCGGCAGGGGGAACTTTGCCTCAGGCTGTGACGCCGGGCCGGAGCTGTCAAGCCGGCCGCGGGGGCGCGCGGGCCGCGACGGGACGTGCCGGCGCCGCCGAAGCCGGCGGCCGCAGCGGCGCGTTTTGACAATCGCTGCCGGCTGGGCGAGCCTGGGGCGGAGCCAGAGAGGGAGGCACGGATGGCCGAACCGCTTATGCTGATCGTCGGGGTCGGGCCGGGGCTGTCGGCGGCCTTGGCGCGCCGGTTCCGCGCGGCCGGCTATCGCATCGCGCTGGCGGCGCGCGACGTGGACAAGCTCGCCGCGCTGGCGGCGGAGACCGGCGCGGCGCGGCACCGCTGCGACGCGGCCGATCCGGCTTCGGTGGCGGCGCTGTTCGCAGCGCTCGACGCCGCGCCGCGGGTGGTGGTCTACAACGCCGCCGGGCGGTTGCGCGGGCCGCTGGTCGGGCTCGACCCCGAGGCGGTGCGCCAGGCGCTGACGGTCAGCGCCTTCGGCGCCTTCCTGGTCGGCCAGGCGGCGGCCCAGGCCATGCTGGCGGCGGAGCCGGTCGCCGGGGTGCGCGGCACGATCCTGTTCACCGGCGCCTCGGCCGGCGTGAAGGGCTTCCCGCAATCGGCCCCCTTCGCGATGGGCAAGTTCGCCCAGCGGGGGCTGGCGCAATCGATGGCGCGCGAGCTGCATCCGCAGGGCATCCATGTCGCCTGGGTGAACATTGACGGCGGCATCCGCAACCCGGGCCGGGTGGAGCCGCCCGAGGCGCCGGATTCGCTGCTCGACCCGGCGGCGATCGCCGAGACCTATCTGGCGCTGGTGAACCAGCACCGCTCGGCCTGGACCGAGGAACTGGCGCTGCGGCCCTGGGTGGAGCGGTTCTGAGCGCCGGCGCGGCGCGGTCAGCCGAGCTCGGCCGAGGGGATCAGCGGGAAGAAGGTGCCGCCCGACCAGAGGCCGAACCAGCTCTGCCCGTCCCGCGGCTCGTGCGCGCCGAGTTCGACCAGCCGGTAGAAGCTCTTGCGGTCGATCAGCGCCTCCAGATTCGCGCGCACCAGCACATAGGGCGCGGGCTCGCCGGTCTGCGGGTCGCGGGCCACCCGGATCGGATGCGCCGGGCCGGCCGGCGCCTTGTCGCCGACCTGGGTGACGAAGGTCAGAAGCTGGTCGCGGCCGGTCCCCTCGACGC
>JAKAJW010000181.1 GCA_021813645.1 Pseudomonadota bacterium
AGCCAAGGCGGCGGCATGGGCCTTGCGCTGGCACAATGGATGATCCTGGGCGAGGTCGAACGGGACCCGCGCGGTTTCGACGTGGCGCGGTTCGGCAACTGGACCAGCCCCGGCTACACCGTGCCGAAGGTGATCGAAAACTATCAGATGCGCTTCTCGGTCTCGTACCCGAACGAGGAACGCCCCGCCGCCCGGCCGTTCCGCACCACCGCGATGTACGACATCCTCGACGGCATGAACGCCGTCTGGGGCCAGCAATACGGGCTGGAAGTCGTGAATTATCATGCGCTTGCAGGCGATCCGCGATATGAGACGCCGTCCTTCAAACGCTCCAACGCCTGGGAGGCGGTGCGCCAAGAGGTGATGGCGGTGCGCGAAGGCGTCGGCATCAACGAGATCCAGAACTTCGGCAAATACCGGGTGGCGGGCCCCGGGGCCCGAGCCTGGCTCGACCGGATCATGGCCGGGTTGATCCCGCCGCCTGGCCGGCTGGCGCTGACGCCGATGCTGGCGGAGTCGGGCAAGATCATCGGCGATTTCACCGTCTCCTGCCTCGGGCCGGAGGAGTTCCAACTGACCGCCAGTTATGGCGCCCAGGGCTGGCACATGCGCTGGTTCGAAAGCCATTTGGAGCCCGGCGTGACGGTGGACAATATCTCCGACAGCCGCACGGGTTTCCAGATCGCCGGGCCTAAGGCACGGGAACTGCTGGCGAAAGTGACCCGGAGCGATGTCTCGGCAGCGGCGTTCAAATTCATGGACGTGAAGCGGCTGACCGTCGGCATGGGCAATTGCATCGTTCAGCGGGTGAGCTACACTGGCGATCTCGGCTACGAGATCTATTGCGACCACATGAGCCAGCGGCATCTCTGGCAGGTGCTCTGGGCCGCCGGCGCGCCGATGGGGCTCCGCCCGTTCGGGATGCGGGCGATGATGAGCCTGCGGCTCGACAAGTTCTTCGGCTCCTGGGGCCGCGAGTTCTCGCCCGACTACAGCCCGGCGGAAACCGGGCTGGACCGCTTCATCCGCTGGAACAAGCCCACGGACTGGATCGGTAAGCCCGCGGCATTGAAGGAAAAAGCCGAGGGCCCCAAGCGCCGGCTGGCCTGGTTCGAGGTCGATGCCAAGGATGCCGACGTGGTCGCCTGGGAGCCGATCTGGCTCGACGGCGCGGTGGTCGGCTGGTGCACCTCGGGGGGCTATTCCCATTACGCCGGCAAGTCGGTGGCGATCGGCTTCCTGCCCGAAGGCCGCGCCCGCGAAGGGCTGGCGGTGGACATCGAGATCCTGGGCGAGCGGCGCCCGGCCCGGGTGGTCACCCGGCCGCTGTTCGATGCCGACGGGGCGCGGATGCGGGGCTGAGCCGACCCCTTTCCAAATCGTTACCCGGGCGCGCCAAAGGTGCGCCCTTTTTCCGAGGACCGCAGCGTAAGCGGCTGATCCGGCACGAAAACCCAGATACCGATTTCGCACCGATTTGGCACCGATTTCACACCGACGTGGCACCGCTTTTTCGCCACCGAGCCGCACCGGCGAGGGCCTTCCAAAAGGAAACGGGGCGGCCCCTGAAGACCGCCCCGTCCTGCCTGCCGTTTCCCGGCCTCAGCTGCACCCGCTGGTCGAACCGCAGGTGTTGCATTTCATGCAGGTGCCGTTGCGCACCAGCGTGTAGTTGCCGCATTCGCCGCAGGGGTCGCCCTCGTAGCCCTGCATCTTGGCCTTGGTGCGGGCGTCCATCGTCACCGTGCCGGAGGCGAGCGCGGTCGCCCCGAGGGTTTCGGTGGCGGCGGCGAGCGTGCTCACCGTGTCCATCGCGACCGCCGCGGCGCCGCCCTGCAGCACCACCAGATCCTTCGGCAGACGCTTGCGGAGATAGCCGGTGGAGCTGATCTGCCGCAGCACCTCGAGCGAGCGCGAGGCGGCGCTGTCGGAGACCTCGGCGACGTTCGGACGCTTGCCCTCGTCTTCGCCGCGCCCGAGGTCGTCGAAGCTGGCGCCCTGCGGCTTCACATGGGCGAGGTCCGTGCGGTCGAGGTAGCTGACCGCCAACTCGCGGAAGATGTAGTCGAGGATCGAGGTGGCGTTCTTGATCGAGTCGTTGCCCTGGACCATGCCGGCCGGCTCGAATTTGGTGAAGGTGAAGGCATCGACGAATTCTTCAAGCGGCACGCCATATTGCAGGCCGACGCTCACAGCGATGGCGAAGTTGTTCATCATCGCCCGGAAGCCCGCGCCTTCCTTGTGCATGTCGATGAAGATCTCGCCCAGCGAGCCGTCCTTGTATTCGCCGGTGCGCAGGTAGACCTTGTGGCCGCCCACAACCGCCTTCTGGGTGTAGCCCTTGCGCCGCTCGGGCAGCTTCTCGCGGTGCGAGCGCACCACCTCCTTCACCACCACCTTCTCGACGATCTTCTCGGCGATCACGGTGGCCTTTTCCATCGGCGTGCCGGTGGCGAGGATTTCCTCGGCCTCCTCGTCG
This sequence comes from Pseudomonadota bacterium, assembly GCA_021813645.1. Lineage (GTDB taxonomy): Bacteria > Pseudomonadota > Alphaproteobacteria > Rhodobacterales > Rhodobacteraceae > Solirhodobacter. The sequence continues at coordinate 2,480 of JAKAJW010000181.1, forward strand.
TCCTCGACCAGCGCCGCGGCGAGCGGCTGGCTGAGCTTGGAGCCGTCGCGGTAGAGCGCATTGGCCTTGATGCCGAGCGAGTGGCTGAGCTCATAGGCGGCCAGAGTCTCCTCGATCGTCGCCGAGTTCGGCATGTTGATCGTCTTGGAGATGGCCCCGGAAATGAAGCTCTGCGCTGCCGCCATCATGTGGATGTGGCTGTCGACCGAGAGGAACCGGCGGCCCTTCTTGCCGCAGGGGTTGGCGCAGTCGAACACGGCATAGTGCTCGGCCTTCAGATGCGGCGCGCCTTCGAGCGTCATGGTGCCGCAGACATGGTCGTTGGCGGCCTCGATCTGCGCCTTGCTGAAGCCCAGGTGGCGGAGCAGGTCAAAGGTCGGGTCGGCAAGCTTTTCTGCAGGGATACCAAGGGTTTCGCGGCAGAACTTCTCACCCAGCGTCCACTGGTTGAAGACGAAGCGGATGTCGAAGGCGGAGGGCAGCGCCGCCTCGATCTTGGCGATCTCGGCCGCGCCGAAGCCGTGGCCGATCAGCGCCGTGTGGTTGATGCCGGGGCAGTTGCCGAGGCTGGCATGGCCGACGGCATGGGCGACGATCTCCTCGATCTCCGCCGGACCGTAGCCGAGGGTTTCCAGCGCGGCCGGCACCGAACGGTTGATGATCTTGAAGTAGCCGCCGCCGGCGAGCTTCTTGAACTTCACCAGGGCGAAGTCCGGCTCGATCCCGGTGGTGTCGCAATCCATCACCAAGCCGATCGTGCCGGTCGGCGCGATCACCGTGGT
>JAKAJW010000445.1 GCA_021813645.1 Pseudomonadota bacterium
CGGGCAACTGTCGCCACGCTTTCCTGCCGAATGACCAGGCAGCCTTGCGGGCGCCCGGGCGCGCAACTAAGACTTGGGTAAGCAGAGCGCACTAGACAGGTCATACGAGGCGGAGAGCATGAAAGACCCGATCGATCTCTATATGAACACCCTGGTGCCGATGGTCGTCGAACAGACATCGCGCGGCGAGCGGGCCTATGACATCTATTCGCGCCTGTTGAAGGAGCGGATCATCTTCCTGGCCGGCCCGGTCCATGATGGCATGGCAAGCCTGATCGTTGCCCAGCTCCTGTTCCTGGAGGCGGAAAACCCCTCTAAGGAAATTTCGATGTACATCAACAGCCCCGGCGGCGTGGTGACCTCCGGACTGTCGATCTACGACACGATGCAATACATCCGCCCGAAAGTGTCGACCCTCTGCATCGGGCAGGCCGCCTCGATGGGTTCGTTGCTGTTGACCGCAGGCGAGAAGGGTATGCGTTTCTCGCTGCCGAACAGCCGGATCATGGTTCACCAGCCCTCCGGCGGCTATCAGGGCCAGGCGACAGACATCATGATTCACGCGCGCGAGACCCAGAAGCTCAAAGATCGGCTCAATGCGATCTATGAAAAGCACACCGGCCAGAACTTCGATGCCGTCGAGGCGGCACTGGAGCGCGACAACTTCATGTCCGCGGAAGAGGCGAAGGCCTGGGGCCTGATCGACGAGGTCATGGACAGCCGCGGCAAAGCCGAAGGCGACCAGACGTGATAGCCGCCCCGAGGCGGGAAGCCGCGGGTGCGGAACTTTGGCATTGTGAAGGTTCTGTGGCTGTCCTAGACTTTTTGTCGGGTGGCCCGCATGGAAGGATGCCGTCCCGCAGGCGCGGGCGCGCATCGCAGAGGTGACAGATGGCAGGCAATTCCAGTAGCGACAGCAAGAACACGCTCTACTGCTCTTTCTGCGGCAAGAGCCAGCATGAGGTGCGCAAGCTGATCGCCGGCCCGACAGTGTTCATCTGCGATGAATGCGTCGAGTTGTGCATGGACATCATCCGGGAAGAAACCAAAAGCTCCGGCCTGAAGTCTTCCGAAGGCGTGCCGACCCCGCGCGAAATCTGCAAGGTCTTGGACGATTACGTGATCGGCCAGGAGCATGCCAAACGCGTGCTCTCGGTCGCGGTCCACAATCACTACAAGCGGCTGAACCATGCCGCCAAGGCCAACGACATTGAGCTGTCGAAGTCGAACATCCTGCTGATCGGGCCCACTGGGTGCGGCAAGACGCTGTTGGCCCAGACTCTGGCGCGCATTCTTGATGTTCCCTTCACCATGGCGGATGCGACGACACTGACCGAAGCCGGCTATGTCGGCGAGGATGTCGAGAACATCATCCTGAAGCTTCTGCAGGCCTCCGAGTACAACGTCGAGCGGGCGCAGCGCGGCATCGTCTACATCGACGAGGTCGACAAGATCACGCGGAAGTCCGACAACCCCTCGATCACCCGCGATGTTTCCGGCGAGGGTGTGCAGCAGGCTCTGTTGAAGATCATGGAGGGCACGGTTGCCTCCGTGCCGCCACAAGGCGGCCGCAAGCACCCGCAACAGGAGTTCCTGCAAGTCGACACGACCAATATCCTGTTCATTTGCGGCGGGGCCTTTTCGGGTCTCGAGAAGATCATCGCTCAGCGCCACAAGGGCACCTCGATCGGCTTCGGCGCCGAAGTCAAAGACAAGGATGCCCGCGGCGTCGGCGAACTCTTCAAGGAGTTGGAGCCGGAAGACCTGCTGAAGTTCGGCCTGATCCCCGAATTCGTCGGCCGCCTTCCGGTGATCGCCACCCTGTCCGACCTCGACGAAGCGGCGTTGGTGTCGATCCTGACCGAGCCGAAGAACGCACTCGTCAAGCAGTACCAGCGCCTGTTCGACATCGAAGGGGTCGAGTTGAGCTTCACCGACGATGCGCTCAAGGCGATTGCCAAGCGGGCGATCAAACGCAAGACCGGCGCCCGTGGTTTGCGCTCGATCATGGAGGGCATCCTGCTCGACACCATGTTCGAACTCCCCGGCTTGGACGGCGTCGAAGAGGTCGTGGTGAACGAAGAATCCGTGAATGCCGCCGAAGCCAAGCCGCTGCTGATCTACGCGAAAAGCAAAGGCGAGCCGGCGACGGCCGGCTGATCTCACACAAATTCCGCGATCGGGGCGGGCCATCGGCCCGCCCTGTGTCTTTCCCGGCCCTCGCCCGCTCTGTCACAAGGCCTGACCGGCCGCCCAGACCCTGACCAGTTCCAGATCATCGGAAAGCTGAACAAGATCGGCCGCGCGGCCGATCGCCAAGCGCCCGAGGTGGTCCTCGGCGCCGATGCAGGCGGCGGGAATCGTGGTCACCATGCGCAGGGCCTCGTCGATCGGCCGACCGACCAGTTGCACGAGGATCTTCACCGCGGCGGGTAAAGTGATGTCCGCGCCGGCCAGCGTCCCGTCAGCCAGCGTCAGACGACCGTCGCGACGGTAGATTGGCCGCCCTCCAAGCGAAAACTCGGCCATGTCGGTCCCGGCGGCGGCCATGGCATCGGAAACCAGAAACAGCCGATCGGCGCCGCGCTTGGCCGCAATCGCCGCTCGCAGTGTTTCGGGCGCCACATGGATTCCGTCGGCGATCAGCCCGGCATAGACCGCCGGCGCGTCCAAGGCCGCGCCGACCAGGCCGGGCTCGCGGCTGCCAAGTTGGCTCATCGCATTGAACAGATGGGTGACGCAGCGCGCGCCTGCCACGAAGGCCGCGCGGGCCGGTTCCAGTGCGGTATCCGAATGGCCGAGGCTGACGACAACCCCAGCCTCGGCCAGCCTGGCGATCTGCTCGGGTGTCGCCGCTTCTGGAGCCAGCGTCACCATGAGTGCCGGCAAGTCGGCCGCCGCACGACAGAGCAGACCCAAGTCCTCCTCCGTCATCGGCCGGATGCGCGCTGGATCGTGCGCGCCTTTGCGCCGCGGATCGAGATGAGGGCCCTCGAGATGCAGACCGGCAAAGCCAGGCACGCCCGCGCGCCCGGCCGCGATGCCGGCAGCAAGCACTTTGGCGGTGGTCTCCGGGGTGTCGGTGATGAGCGTCGGCGTAATGTGGAGCGAACCGAGCGCACGATGAGCGGCGCAGATCCGGGCAATGCCCTCCACGCTTGGCACATCGCCCAGCATCACACCACCGCCGCCGTTCACCTGCAGATCGAGGAAGCCGGGGGCGAGTATGCCGCCACTCAGCCGCTCG
>JAKAJW010000444.1 GCA_021813645.1 Pseudomonadota bacterium
ACACGATCGACCAGGAAGCCCGCGCCACCCGCGCCCGTGCCGGCAAGCGGCACTGGCCGCGCGGCGGCCCGGCGCCGGATCGGGCCGCATCGGTCGCGCCACGGGCCCGGATCGCACCACCCGGCCGGACGCATCAGGCGCTCGCCGCCCTGCCCGTCGCCGCGCTGCGGCTGGAACCGGAGGTGATCGACGGCCTCGCCCGGCTCGGGCTGCGGCGGATCGGCGACATCGCCGGGCTGCCGCGCGCCACTCTGGCGCGGCGCTTCGGCGGTTCGGTGGCGCGCCGGCTCGACCAGGCGCTGGGGCTGGAGCGCGAGCCGATCGCCCCGGCCCCGCCGCAAACCGGCTTCGCCGTGCGGCTGAGCTTCCCCGAACCGATCGGCCGCCCCGAAGACATCCTGGCCGCCATCGGACGGCTGCTCGCCCCGCTGGCCGAGAAGCTTGCTGCCGCGGGCCGGGGCGCGCGGCGGCTGCGGCTGCAGGCCTTCCGCACCGACCACCGGATCGAAACGGTGGAGATCGGCCTGGCCCGGCCCTCCGCCGCGGCCATCGACCTGGGCGGGCTGCTGGCGATGAAGGTGGAAGAGATCGACCCGGGGCTGGGCATCGACTGCCTGCGGATCGAAGCCGCGGTGACCGAGCCGCTGCGGCCGCAACAGCGGTGGGCCCCGCTAGACGGGGCGCCGACGGCCGGGGCGGAAAGCGGTTTCGATCTGCTGATTGCCCGGCTTGGGGCGCGCATCGGTATGGAAGCGATCCAGCGCCACCATCCGGGTGACAGCCACATCCCGGAGAAGGCGGCGCAGGTGCTGGCCGCCGCCTGGTCGGAACCGGCCCGCGACTGGCCCCCCCCGGCCGCCGCCCGGCCGCTGCTGCTATTCCCGCCGGAGCCGGTCGCCGGCGCCGAAAGCGAAGGCACCAGGCCGCCCGCCATCTTTCGCTGGCGTCGCCGCGACTTCAGGCTGGCCGGCGCCGCCGGGCCCGAGCGGATCGCACCGGAATGGTGGCTGGACGAGCCGGCCTGGCGCTCTGGCCCACGCGACTATTGGTGGGTGGAAACCCTCTGCGGCGCCCGGCTCTGGCTTTACTATGCCCATGGCGCGGCGATCTCCGGCGGCTGGTTCTGCCAAGGGGAATTCGCCTGAAAAAGAGAGAGAGCCCCCGTCGTTTCCGACGGGGGCCCCTCGTCCTAACTCCAAAGCCGCATCGGGTGGGGGTCAGACACGGCCCGGACGAGCTCAATCGCTACATGATCGACACTGACCGACGAAGGCGGCGAAAGTTGGCGCCGTCCAAGGAATTTTGCGGCGCTTTTCACGGCGTGAATCCGGCCAAGCTTGATTTGTGGCAGAGGCCACGGCACTCTCTGACCATGACGGCACAGCCACCGCAGCTTTTGCCCTTAGGGCCTCGCTCTCCCGAACAGGTCGCCTTCGACCGTCAGGAACTTGGCGTTATCCTCAGCCTATACGGCCGCATGGTCGCCGGCGGCGAATGGCGCGACTATGCCATCACCTGCCTGCGCGACATGGCAATCTTCGCGGTGTTCCGCCGCACTGCGGAAACCCCGCTCTACCGCATCGAGAAACACCCCCGGCTGCGCCTGCGTCAGGGCATGTATGTGCTGGTCGGACCCGAGGGCCAGGTTCTGCGCCGCGGCCAGGATCTGGCCTTGGTCCTGCGCTTCCTGGAACGACGCCTGTTCCGGACGGTGGACTAGCGCAGATCGATCCGCTTGCGGGCCAGCACCGGCCCCTCGCCCGCGGCGAGGATACGCTCGACCGCCTCGGCCCTCCCCTCGTAGCTAACCGCCATGGCATGGCCGTTGGCGTGGATCAGTCGCTCTGCATCCACCGCGATCGCCACATGGCCCCGCCAGAACAGCAGGTCGCCGCGCCGCAGAGGCTCCTCGGGGGCCAGCGGGCGGCCGAACCGTTCCATCTGCAGGTCGCTGTCGCCCGGGCAGTCGAGCCCGCACGCCCAGGCGGAAATCTGCACCAAGCCGGAACAGTCGATGCCGTCGCGGCTGTTGCCGCCCCAGAGATAGGGCGTGCCCAGGAAGCCCTCGGCCACCGTCACCAGGTCGCCGGCCCGGTCGGCGATCGGCCGCAGATGCACCGCCGGCACGTAACCGCCGTCGACGGCGGCGAATTTCCCCTCTGTCCCGGTGACCCGCAGGGCCGCGCCGAAGGACAGCCGGGCCAACTCGCGCCGTTTCAACGTGGGCGCGGGGTAGAGATGGGTCGCCGGCACCACCACCCAGTGGCTCGGCGTCGTATCCGGGCCAAGCGCGGCCTCGGCGACATAGCCGACATAGCCGTCGCGCGCGGCCTGGACGAAGGCATGACCGTCGCGGCGTTCCAGCACCAGCACCCGCGCCCCGGCGAGCAGCTGGCGGTCACGCGCGCCGCCGGGGCTGGCCTCGAGATCGGCCAGCGGGGCGGCGATGAGGGCCCAGTCGCCTTCGACGAAGCGATCCGCCGTCACCTGGCCGCGCAAGGAAACATGGGCGACACGGGCGTTGGCGGGGGTCAGCCGGCGATCCATCTCACAACCCCAGCATCTGCGGCAGCGCCTCCAGCAAGGCGCGGGCGCCCTGGCCGACGCCGCCCTTCGGCCGGCCCGGGGCATCGGCCGGCATATGGCCGTAGATGTCGAAATGCAGATAGGGCGCGGTGGCGAAGCGGCGCAGGAACAGCGCGGCGGTGATCGAGCCGGCCATGCCGCCCTGCGGCGCGTTGTCGAGATCGGCGATACCGGGCTCGATCTGGCTTTCGTAGGGCGTCCAGAACGGCATCCGCCAGACCGGGTCGCGCACCTTGGCGGCGGCGGCGGCAAGCGCGGCGGCATGGGCGTCGCTGTCGGTGTAGAAGGGCGCGAGATCGGCGCCGACGGCAACCCGGGCGGCGCCGGTCAGCGTCGCCATCGAGACCAGAAGATCGGGGCTTTCCTCATCGGCATAGGCGAGCGCGTCGGCCAGCACCAGCCGGCCCTCGGCATCGGTGTTGTTCACCTCGACGGTAAGGCCCTTGCGGCTGGTCAGGATGTCGCGCGGCCGCATGGCATTGCCGGCGATCGCATTTTCCACAGCCGGGATCAGCACGCGCAGCCGCAGCTTGAGGCCGAGCGCCATGATCATATGGGCGAGCCCGAGCACGGTCGCTGCGCCGCCCATGTCCTTCTTCATCAGCAGCATGCCCGAGGCGGGCTTGATGTCGAGCCCGCCGGTGTCGAAGCAGAC
>JAKAJW010000406.1 GCA_021813645.1 Pseudomonadota bacterium
CGGTTCTTCACATGCAGGGCGGAATAGACAGGCTGGGCGATCGGCGCCACATCCTCCACCGCCCGCACCCGGCCCTCGGCGATCAGCTGCGTCGCGGTCTCGGCCAGCAGGAAGGCCGAGCCGCCCATTGTGCGCAGAAGATCGGCCACCGCCGCGCCCTGGCCGCTGCCCAGCGGCGTCTCGGCGAAGCCGGGCAGGGCCTGGTCGTGCAGGCGCAGGAAGGCGGGGGAATATTCGGCGCGGATATGCGTCTCGGGGCGCAGCCCGGCGCGGCGGTCGGTCTCGGTCGAGACCAGCCGGTAGGACAGTTCGCCCAGCGTTTCGAAATGCAGGTCGGGCTGGGCGCGCGGGCTGAAGATCACCCCGAGATCGAGCGCGCCGGCGACGATATCGGCGCAGATCTGCACCGAATAGTCGATCTCGACATAGAAGGCGGTCTGCGGCAGCGCGGCCCGGAAGGCCGCCACCAGCGCCCCCAGATGCAGCGCCGCCACGTCCTGCTGGATGCCGATCCGCAGGCTCAGCGCGCTGGCGGCGGTGGATTGCACCGCGCGCAGGCTCTCGCGCCATTCGCGGCGCAGGCTGCGGGCATGCGGCTCGAACTTCAGCCCCTCGGTGGTCAGCTGGGTGCCGGCGCGCGACCGGGTGAAGAGCCGCCGCCCCAGCGCCGCCTCCAGCGCCTGCACTCGGGCCGAGACGGTGGATTGCGTCACCCCCATCCGCTCGGCCGTGCGGTGGAAGCTGCGGCTGTCCAGCAGGTCGAGGAAGGTGTCGAGAAGCTCGATCTGCATGCGCGCGCCCTGATCGGATTTCCCGATCAATAACCGGCCGGCAGCTCAATTGAAAGCGCCCGGGACGCGCCGGATACTCGGCCCAAACGGAGGGGGCGGATGGCGGATTTCCCGAGCCAGGCGCGGGTGGTGGTGATCGGCGGCGGCGCCGTCGGGGTCTCGGCGCTCTACCATCTGGCCCGCGCCGGGTGGCGCGATGCGGTGCTCTTGGAGAAGAACGAGCTGACCGCCGGATCGACCTGGCATGCGGCGGGCAACGTGCCGACCTTCTCCTCGTCCTGGTCGATCATGAACATGCAGCGCTATTCGGCCGCGCTCTACCGCGGGCTCGGGCAGGCGGTCGACTATCCGATGAACTACCACGTCACCGGCTCGGTCCGGCTCGGCCATAGCCGCGACCGGCTGCTGGAGTTCCAACGCGTCAAGGGCATGGGCGGCTATCAGGGCATGGAACTGGAGGTACTGACGCCGGGCGAGATCCGGGGGAAATACCCCTTTGTCGCAACCCATGACCTGACCGGCGCGCTCTACGATCCCTATGACGGCGACATCGACCCGGCCCAGCTGACCCAGGCGCTGGCCAAGGGCGCCCGGGCGCTGGGCGCGCGGATCGAGCGGTTCTGCCCGGCCACCGGCGTGCGGCGCGCGGGCGACGACTGGGTGATCGCCACCCCGAAGGGCGAGATCCGCTGCGAGGTGGTGGTGAACGCTGCCGGCTACTACGCCCGCGAAGTGGCGAAATGGTTCGGCCGCGACCTGCCGATGGTGACCATGGGCCACCAGTATCTGCTGTTCGACACCATCCCCGAGCTCGCGGCCTGGTCGCAGGCCGAGGGCCGCAAGCTGCCCTTGCTGCGCGATGTCGACAGCTCCTACTACCTGCGGCAGGAGAAGATGGGCTTCAACCTCGGCCCATATGAGCGCGATTGCCGGGCGCATTGGACCACGCCCGATGATCCGATGCCGGAGGATTTCTCGTTCCAGCTCTTCCCCGACGATCTCGACCGGCTGGAGCCCTATATCGCCGATGCCATGGCGCGGGTGCCGCTGTTGGCCGAGGCGCGGCTGACCAAGGTCATCCACGGGCCGATCCCCTACACGCCGGACGGCAATCCGCTGATCGGGCCGATGCCGGGGGTGCCGAACGCCTTCGAGGCCTGCGTCTTCACCTTCGGCATCTGCCAGGCGGGCGGTGCCGGCAAGGTGTTGGCCGAATGGGTGACCGAAGGCGCCACCGAATGGGACATGTGGTCCTGCGACCCGCGCCGCTTCACCGGCTTCGAGGATCCGGCCTATTGCAAGGCCAAGGCGATCGAGGTCTACGGCCACGAATACGCCATCCAGTATCCGCGCCACTTCTGGCCCGCGGGGCGCGAGCGGAAGCTGTCGGCGGTGCATGACCGCACGGCGGCGCTCGGCGCGGTCTACGGCGCCCAGAACGGCTGGGAACGCCCGCTGTGGTATGCCCGGCCGGGCGACGACACGTCGGAGCCGGCGCAGCGAACCTGGCGCACCGAGGGCCCTTGGTTCGACGCGGTCCGCGCGGAGTGCCAGGCGGTGCGCGACGCCGCTGGCATCCTCGACCTGCCGGGCTTTTCGCGCTTCCGGCTGAGCGGGCCGGGCGCCGCCGACTGGCTGGCGGAGCAGATCACCGGAAAGCTGCCGGCCGTGGGTCGCCTCGGCATTGGCTATTTCGCCGACGACAAGGGCCGGATCGTCACCGAGATGTCGGTCTGCCGGCTGGCCGAAGAGGCGTTCTGGCTGATCACCGCCGCCGCCGCCCAGGCGCATGATCGCGAATGGCTGGCCCGCCATCTGGCGCCGGGACTCAGCCTCGTCGACGAGACCGAGGCCTGGTCCTGCCAGATCCTGACCGGTCCGGCCGCGCGCGCCATCCTGGCCGCGGTGGCCGAGGCCGATCTGGCGCGGCCGTGGCTCTCCTGGCAGCCGGCGCGGATCGCCGGGCGGGCGGTGCGGCTGCTGCGCGTCTCCTTCGCCGGCGAGCTTGGCTGGGAGATCCATAGCCAGCCGGCGGATACGGCCGTTGTGTTCGATTCTGTGATGGAATCCGGCAAAGATCATGGCCTGAAGCCGTTCGGCATGTTCGCTTTGGACGGTCTGCGGATCGAGAAGGGCTACCGTGCCTGGAAGGGCGATCTGTCCACCGACTATACGGTTCTGCAGGCCGGGCTGGAGCGGTTCGTCGATTTCGCCAAGCCGGCGTTCCGCGGCCGCGCCGCGCTGCTGGCCGAGCGCGCGGCCGGTGTCACGCGGCGCTTCGCCTGCCTGGAAATCGCGCCCGGCGAGGCCGACCCGCCCTATATGTCGACACTCTGGCAGGGCGCCGAGGTGGTCGGCGAGCTGACCTCCGCCGGCTGGGGCTACCGGGTGGAAAAAGGCTTGGGGCTGGCAATGTTGCGCGCCGATCTTGCGGTG
>JAKAJW010000416.1 GCA_021813645.1 Pseudomonadota bacterium
GTCGCCGCTTCTGCCGCCATTCTGACTATGATCTTCGCCCATGTCATGGCCGCTCGAACCGGAGCCGCTGGCGCCGTGCTCGGTTTCCTGTTCCGGCTCGTGGCCGCTGGCGCTCTGGCCGGACTTCAGCTGCGAGTCGTCCATCGACGCCCCGGCCTGGCCGGACTTCGACGCATCGACCGAGGTCGGCGACGTCGCGCCGCTCGTACCCGGCGGAATGATGATAGTCCCCGTCGTCACCGTCTGCGCCCAGACGGCCTGGGAAAGCCCCACGACGCCGGCCGTAGCCAACGCGGCGGAGAATGCAACCATGGTGAGTTTCATCGCTTGTCCTTTCTGCCTGTTCCAGCGCCTCGCAATCGGCGCCATGCAGCGGGCATGGATGAATTCCCGGGCTGCGACCATCGGGCGCAGGGCATAAACCGGGCTCCTCTCCCCCCCGACCTAGGCGCATAAACGAAAGTTTATGCGCTCAGCCCTGAAGCGAGACACCCAAATGCCGGGCGACGGTGAAGATGTCCTTGTCGCCCCGACCGCAGAGATTCATGACGATGATGTGGTCCTTCGGCAGCCCCGGGGCGATCTTCATCACATGGGCCAGCGCATGACTGGGCTCCAGCGCCGGGATGATCCCCTCGAGCCGGCAGCAGAGTTGGAACGCCTCCAACGCCTCGGCATCGGTGATCGCCACATATTCCGCCCGGCCGGTGTCGTGCAGCCAGGCGTGTTCCGGCCCGATCCCGGGATAATCGAGCCCGGCCGAGATCGAGAAGCCCTCGAGGATCTGCCCATCGGCATCCTGCAGCAGGTAGGTCTTGTTGCCGTGCAGCACGCCGGGCCGGCCGCCGGTGAGGCTGGCGCAATGCTCCATCTTCTCGTCCACGCCCTTGCCGCCCGCCTCGACGCCGATGATGCGGACGGACTTGTCGTCGAGGAACGGATAGAACAGCCCCATCGCGTTCGAGCCGCCGCCGATCGCGGCGATCACCGTGTCGGGCAGCCGCCCCTCGCCCTCCTGCTCGGCCAGCTGCCAGCGCACCTCCTTGCCGATCACCGACTGGAAGTCGCGCACCATCGCCGGATAGGGGTGCGGGCCGGCGACCGTGCCGATGCAATAGAAGGTGTCGCGCACATTGGTCACCCAGTCGCGCAGCGCGTCGTTCATCGCATCCTTCAGCGTGCCGCGACCCGAGGTCACAGGATGAACTTCAGCGCCCAAGAGCTTCATCCGGAACACGTTCGGCGCCTGCCGCTCGACGTCATGGGCGCCCATGTAGACCACGCATTTCAGCCCGAACTTGGCGCAGACGGTGGCCGTGGCCACGCCGTGCTGGCCGGCGCCGGTCTCGGCGATGATCCGGGTCTTGCCCATCCGGCGGGCCAGCAGGATCTGGCCCAGCACGTTGTTGATCTTGTGCGCGCCGGTGTGGTTCAGCTCGTCGCGCTTGAGGTAGATCTTGGCGCCGCCCAGGTGTTCGGTCAGCCGCGGCGCGAAATAGAGCGGCGAAGGCCGGCCGACGTAATGCTTCCAGAGGTCGTCCATCTCGGCCCAGAAGGTCGGGTCGGTCTTGGCCTTCTCGTATTCCGCCTCCAGCGCGAGGATCAGCGGCATCAGCGTCTCGGACACGAAGCGGCCGCCGAACTGGCCGAAACGGCCCTGCTCGTCGGGGCCGGTCATGAAGGAGTTGATGAGGTCGTCGGCCATGGCGCTGTCTCCCGGATGCTCTCCCTCCCCTAGCGCCAAGCCCCTCGCCGGTAAAGGGAGGATCGCCCGCCCCGCCCCTGCGCGGCCAGCGCATTTCCCCCTTCCCTTCCGGGCCTGACTGCTCTATCAGAGCGCCTCGCGGCCGCGCACCCTTGGAGGGCGGTCGATCACTTATGGAGAACCTCGATGGCTGGTGAGATCCCCGATCTTCACGCCGAGGTACGGACGGGGACAGGCAAGGGGGCCGCCCGTCAAGCCCGACGCAAGGGCTACGTACCTGGCATTCTGTACGGCGATGGCAAAGAGCCGCTGCCGCTCAACTTCGAATACTACCCGCTTTTGAAGAAGCTGAAGGCAGGCCGGTTCCTGCAGACGCTTTTCAACCTCAAGGTCCCGGGCCAAGAGGATGTGCGGGTGATCTGCCGTGGCGTCCAGCGCGACGTCGTGAAAGATCTGCCGACCCATGTCGACCTGATGCGGCTGCATCGCAACTCGCGCATCAACCTGTTCATCCACGTCACCTTCGAGAACCACGAGAAGGCGCCGGGGCTGAAGCGCGGCGGCACGCTGACCGTGGTGCGCCCGGAAGTCGAACTGGAAGTGACCGCGGCCGAGATCCCGGACCACATCACTGTGGACCTGACCGGCAAGCAGATCGGCGATGTCATCCATATCAACGACATCACCCTGCCGTCCGGCGCCAAGCCGACGATCGACCGCAACTTCGTCATCGCCAATATCGCGGCGCCCTCGGGCCTGCGCTCGGCGGAAGAGGAAGCGACCGAAGCCGGCGAGACCCCGGCGGCCTGAGCCGGACGCAACCCGGATCGACACGGATACGCGGGGCGCCCCAGGGCGCCCCGTTTGCATTCCGCCCCCCCGCCGCGCCGGGGCCTGGAAGAATCCCCGGCCCGCCGACAACATGCGCCGTAAATCGCGGCGGGCCGCAGCGGCCGAGCAGAGGGCGAGATGGCGCAGCGACAGGGCACGACAGCAAGAACGGCAGCCAGCGGGATGGCGGGCACTGCGGCCGAGGTCTTCGTCACCTTCCTGCGGCTCGGCCTCACCTCCTTCGGCGGACCGGTGGCGCATCTTGGCTATTTCCGCAACGCGCTGGTCGAACGCCGGCGCTGGATCGACGAGGCCGGCTATGGCGATCTGGTCGCGCTCTGCCAGTTCCTGCCCGGCCCGGCCTCCAGCCAAGTCGGCTTCGCCCTCGGCCTGATGCGGGCGGGTCCGCTCGGCGGCCTGGCCGCCTGGCTCGGCTTCACCCTACCCTCGGCGCTGCTGATGCTCGCCTTCGCCTATGGCGTCGCCGCACTAGACACTCGCCTCGGCCACGCCACCCTGCACGGGCTCAAGCTCGCCGCGGTGGCGGTGGTCGCCCAGGCGGTCTGGGGCATGGCCCGCAGCCTCGCCCCCGACCGGCCGCGCGCCTCGATCGCGCTCGGCGCGCTGGCGCTCGGCGTGGCGCCCGGCGGCGCCCTCGGCCAGATCGCCGCCATCGCCCTGGGCG
>JAKAJW010000246.1 GCA_021813645.1 Pseudomonadota bacterium
GCCTTCAACGCCGATACGCTGGTGCTGGCGCAGATCTTCCTGGCCGCCCGGGTGCTGTACCTGCCGGCCTATGTTTTCAACCTCACCGGCTTCCGCACCCTGGTCTGGCTCCTGGGCTTCGTCGCCACCGTGCTGCTCTACCTGCTCGCCCTCTGAGCCCGCCGCCAACCGCCCCGCCTGCGCCATGACCCCGCTGCAGATCCGTCACGCCGCCCTTGCCGCCGCAGCCCTTTCGGTGCTTGCCTCGGCGCTCTATTTCCGGCTCTTCGGTCTGCTGCCGCAGCTGCCCAACCGGCTCGGCCTGATGCTCGGCCTGATCGCCACCCTGGCCGCGCTCGCCGCCCTCGGCCTGGTGCAGCGGCTCGCGACCAAGCGCAGCCTGCGGCTCAGCGACCCGGCCCGCCATGCAGTGGAAACCCTGCTCGGCGGGCTCGCCTTCCTCTACGCGCTCTACCACCTCTCGCATGCGCTGCGCCTCGCCGCGCCGGTGGCGGTCGCGCTCGACGCGCTGATCCCGGCGCCGATCCTCGACCTCTTCGGCCTGCTGCCCGGCCTGGCCGCCGCGCTGCTGGCCGAACTGATCTGGCGCCGCCCGCCGCTGCCCAAGGCAGCCCGGCGCAAGACCGCCGCCGTTCCCTCCGCCGCCGACACCGCTCCGGCCGGGGACCGGCCCCACCCGCCTTCTTGGCTCAAATCCCGCCGGGGGCTCCGGGCGGCAGACCGCCCCCCGGCTTCGGCAAAACAAGGAAAGCCCAATGGCCCAATATGATGTGATCGTGATCGGCGCCGGCCCCGGCGGCTATGTCTGCGCCATCCGCGCCGCCCAGCTCGGCCTGAAGGTGGCCTGCGTCGAGGGCCGCGAGACGCTCGGCGGCACCTGTCTCAACATCGGCTGCATCCCCTCCAAGGCGTTGCTGCATGCCTCGCATATGGCGCATGAGGTGGGCGAGAATTTCGCCGCCCTCGGCATCAAGATCGCCGCGCCGAAGATCGACTGGGCGCAGATGCAGGCCTTCAAGGCCGAGGTCGTCGGCCAGAACGTGAAGGGCGTCGAGTTCCTGTTCAAGAAGAACAAGATCGACTGGCTGAAAGGCTGGGCCGAGCTGCCCGCCCCGGGCCAGGTGAAAGTCGGCGACGAAATCCATCAGGCCAAGCATATCGTGCTCGCGACCGGCTCCGAGGCGGCGAGCCTGCCGGGGGTGACGGTGGACGAGGTGAACGTGGTCACCTCGACCGGCGCGCTCAGCCTGCCGAAGATCCCGAAGACCATGGTGGTGATCGGCGGCGGCGTGATCGGGCTGGAACTCGGCTCGGTCTATGCCCGGCTCGGCACCAAGGTCACCGTGGTCGAGTTCCTCGACACGCTGATCCCCGGCGCCGACGCCGAGGTGCAGCGCACCTTCGCCCGCCTGCTGAAGCGGCAGGGGCTCGAGATCATCACCGGCGCGGCGGTGCAGTCGGTGGAGACCGCGCGCGGCAAGTCGAAGGTGCTCTATCAGCTGCGCAAGGACGGCAAGGAGGCGACGCTCGACGCCGACGTGGTGCTGCTGGCCACCGGCCGGCGGCCCTATACCAAGGGGCTCGGCCTCGAGGCGCTCGGCGTGAAGCTCTCGCCGCGCGGCCAGATCGAGACCGATGCGCAGTGGCGAACCAATATCCCCGGCCTCTATGCGATCGGCGACGTGATCGCCGGCCCGATGTTGGCGCATAAGGCCGAGGACGAGGGCATGGCGGTGGCCGAGGTGATCGCCGGCCAGCACGGCCATGTGAACTACGGCGTCATCCCCGGCGTGGTCTATACCGCGCCCGAGGTCGCCTCGGTCGGCGAGACCGAGGAAAGCCTGAAGGCCGCCGGCCGCGCCTACAAGGCGGGCAAGTTCTCCTTCATGGGCAACGGCCGGGCCCGGGCGAGCCAGGTCGGCGAGGGCTTCGTGAAGATCCTCGCCGACAAGGAGACCGACCGCATCCTGGGCGCCCATATCATCGGCCCGGCGGCGGGCGAGCTGATCCATGAGATCTGCGTGGCGATGGAATTCGGCGCCGCGGCCGAGGATCTGGCCCGCACCTGCCACGCCCACCCGACCTATTCGGAAGCGGTGCGCGAGGCGGCGCTGGCCTGCGGCGAGGGCGCGATCCACGCCTGACCTCCGGGGGGCCGGGGTTCTGCCCCGGAGTCCCGCGACCTGGACGAACGTAAGAAGGCCGGCCCTGCGCCGGCTTTCATCGTCTTCTTCCCACGCGATCTGTCGCGATTGTCCCGCGGGTGGCCGGGCGCGCGCCCCCAGCCCGGTCGCTCAGCGGCCGAACAGCCGGCGCAACACGCCCCTGGCGCGGTCGTCGGCCTCGTCGAGCACATCGCTCACCTCCGCCAGCACCGGCGCGATGCGGCGGCGGCGGAAGCGCAGCCAGAGCCGCCGCAGCAGCAGCAGGATCACCGCCAGCGCGCCGAGGATGATGACATTGGCCCAGGGGAACACCGTTACATCCGGCCCCGACACCGCCCGGATCCGCACCGCATTGGGGAAGATCGTCAGAAGCCGGCTGCGCCAGCCGTAATAGGTCACCATCACCCATTGCGGATCGGCCTTGGTCGATTTCAGGTTCGAGGCCTCGGTCTGCAGGTCGAAGCTGTTGACCTTGAAATAGGGCGGCCAGCCCCAGCCGGTATCCTCGTTGCGGAACACCAGCGGCCGGCCGTTCGGCCGGATCGTCTGGACGAACTTGATGTCGCGGCCGGTGCCGGCCTTGTTGGTGCCGTTGGTGCCGGTGTCGGGCGCGGCGTAGAACCAGCGGTTTATCCCCATGTCGATGCGCTGGCTGTTGGTCTCGACGACGCGGACCACGACATGGCTCGGCAGCGTGTAGTTGAAAAACGAAAAGACGATCAGCGCGAGGATCGCCAGCAGGGTCCATTTCACGTAACGCATCGACACCTCGGATGACCGCCAGCCCAGTCCCCTATCTAGGCGCCATGCGGCAGGGCGGCAATCACCGGCGCGGCAGCGACAGCAGAGAGACCGCCAGCACCGGGGCCCAGATCAGCCCGGCGCGAGCGCCGAGCCCGGCGAAATGGCCGAGCGCCGCCGCCGGCGCGGAGCGCATCAGGGTCCAGAGCCCCGGATCGTGCGCCAGATAGAGCGCGAGGAAGGCCGCCGCCGCCAGCGCGGCGAGCGCCAGCGCCGACAGCGCGGCATTGAGCGCCCGCGCGCCCGGCCGCCG
>JAKAJW010000448.1 GCA_021813645.1 Pseudomonadota bacterium
GACGGCAATATCCAGGCCCAGATCCTGGCCAATGCGCCGGATGCCCGCGAGGGGTTCTTTGCCGTGCCGAAGGTGGTCGAATGAAGCCCTTGAACCAACTGACGATCGCCGAGGCGCGCGATGCGCTGCGTGCCGGCGAGGTGAGCGCGGTCGATCTGACCATGGCCTGCCTGACCGCGATCGACGCCGCCGAGAGCCTGAACGCCTTCGTGCACAAGACACCGGATATCGCGCTGGCCCAGGCGCGGGCGGCCGATCAGCGGCTCCAGGCCGGCGACGCGCCGGCGATGTGCGGCATTCCGCTGGGCATCAAGGATCTGTTCTGCACCAAGGGCGTGCCGAGCCAGGCGGCGTCGAACATCCTCAAGGGGTTCAAGCCGGAATACGAATCCACCGTCACCACCCGGCTGTTCGATGCCGGCGCGGTGATGCTCGGCAAGCTGAACATGGACGAGTTCGCCATGGGCTCGTCGAACGAAACCTCGTGCTACGGCAATGCGGTGAACCCCTGGCGGCGCGGCAACGATGCGACGCCGCTGACGCCAGGCGGCTCTTCCGGCGGTTCGGCTGCGGCGGTGGCGGGCGATCTCTGCCTGGCGGCGACCGGCACCGACACCGGCGGCTCGATCCGCCAGCCGGCGGCCTTCACCGGCATCGTCGGCATCAAGCCGACCTATGGCCGCGTCAGCCGCTGGGGGATCGTCGCCTTCGCCTCGTCGCTCGACCAGGCCGGGCCGATGACCAAGACGGTGCAGGACGCGGCGATCATGCTGCAGGCGATGGCGGGGGAGGACCCGAAGGATTCGACCTCGGCCGCGATCCCGGTGCCGGATTTCGAGGCCGCGCTGACCGGCGACATCCGCGGCAAGAAGATCGGCATTCCCAAGGAATACCGGATGGACGGCATGCCGGCCGAGATCGAGGCTCTGTGGCACAAGGGCGCCGAGATGCTGAAGGAGGCCGGCGCCGAGATCGTCGACATCTCGCTGCCGCACACCAAATACGCGCTGCCCGCCTATTACGTGATCGCCCCGGCCGAGGCCTCCTCGAACCTCGCCCGCTATGACGGGGTGCGCTACGGCCATCGCGCCAAGCTCGCTCAGGGCGACGGCATCACCGAGATGTACGAGAAGACCCGCGCCGAAGGCTTCGGCAAGGAAGTGCAGCGGCGGGTGATGATCGGCACCTATGTGCTCTCCGCCGGTTTCTACGACGCTTATTACAACCGGGCCCGCAAGGTGCGCGCGCTGATCAAGCGCGACTTCGAGCAGGTCTTCGCGGCGGGAGTCGATGCGATCCTGACGCCGGCGACGCCCTCCTCGGCCTTCGGGCTGGGCGAGATGGCAGAAGCCGATCCGGTGCAGATGTACCTCAACGACGTCTTCACCGTCACCGTGAACCTGGCCGGGCTGCCCGGCATCGCGGTGCCGGTCGGGCTCGACTCGAAGGGCTTGCCGCTGGGGCTCCAGTTGATCGGCCGGCCTTGGGAAGAAGGCGATTTGCTCAATCACGCCCACGTGCTGGAGCGGGCGGCGGGTTTCGTTTCCAAACCGTCGAAATGGTGGTAAGGGGGCGGCCTCAAATGGGGTTCGGGGACATATCGATGCGGTGGACTGTTTCGGTTGCGGCGCTTCTGGCGCTCAGCGCCTGCGGTGCGACCATGCCGGGGTCCGGCAGCTATGGTGCGGCGGTGCGTCAGGCCACGGCCGACGCCAACGGCGTCTATCCCGGGGTGGACAGCAGCGGAGCCGCGGCCGATACCACGCTCAATCCCAATCGGCCGCGCGGCGGCGCGGCGCCAGCCGGGATCAAGGACGTGCAGAGCAACCTGGAATATGATTCCAGCGGTCGCCTGGTGACGGTTCCGCAGGACAATCGCGCCGCGATATCCGACGAGCAAGACTTCAAGGCCGTCAGCTCCCGGGTCTCGATCCAGCAGGATCTGGCCCGGTTGGCCGAGCAGCGCGCGCAATACAAAGTGATTCCGCCGGAGCCGCTGCCGTCGCGTCCGTCCAGCGACGCGCCGAACCTGGCCGCCTATGCGCTGAGCACCAGCAACCAGGTGGGCCAGCCGATCTACAAGCGCTTCAACCTGCTCGGCAGCGATTCCCAGGCGCGCGCGTGCGCCCGCTATACCTCGCCCGATCTGGCCCAAGAAGCCTTCCTGGCCCGCGGCGGTCCGCAGCGTGACCCGCTCGGCCTCGACCCGGACGGCGACGGCTTTGCCTGCAATTGGAACCCGGCGCCGTTCCGGCATGACACGCCCTGAGCGTGCGCGCGCGCCCGTCGCCCAACTTCGGACCCCGGAAGGACGGCGGGCGGCCTGAGCTGATCGTGCTGCACTATACCGGGATGGCGAGCGCCGCGGCGGCGCTCGACCGGCTTTGCGATCCTGCGGCGGAAGTGTCGGCGCATTACCTCTTGGACGAGGCGGGCCACTGCTACGCGCTGGTCGAAGAAGAGATGCGCGCCTGGCATGCCGGCGCCGGGGCTTGGCGGGGGGCGGGGGATGTGAACTCCCGCTCGCTCGGCATCGAACTGGTCAACACGTCGCAGCATCCGTTCCCGGAGCCGCAGATGGCGGCGCTGGAGGCGCTGCTGGCCGAGCTGCGAGCCCGTTGGGCGATCCCGCCCGAGGGTGTCATCGCCCATTCCGACCTAGCGCCGGAGCGCAAGCGTGACCCCGGTCCGCGGTTCGACTGGCGGCGGCTGGCGCTGGCCGGGCAGTCGGTCTGGCCGCAAGCCCGGGCGGCGGACCCGGCCGGCTTCACCGCCGCACTGCACGCCTTCGGCTATCCGGCGGCGCCGCCAGAGGCGCTGCTGGCGGCTTTCCGGCTGCGCTTCCGGCCCTGGGCCACGGGGCCGCTGGATGCGATCGACGCCGGGCTGGCCAGCGACCTCGCCGCCCGCTTCGGCATTGACCGGGCGGGGCATAACGCCTAGATCGGCTCGGCGCGGATGGCCGGACGGCCGCGGGCCGCAAGGCGCGAGGAAAGTCCGGACTCCATGAGGCAACGGTGCCGGGTAACGCCCGGCCGGGGTAACCCGAGGGAAAGCGCCACAGAGATCAGACCGCCGGCGTCCGCGCCGGTAAGGGTGAAACGGTGGGGTAAGAGCCCACCGCGGGACTGGCAACAGGACCGGCACGGCAAGCCCCACCGGGAGCAATGCCGAATAGGGGCCTCGCGCGGGCTGATCCGGCAACGGATATCGCCGC
>JAKAJW010000284.1 GCA_021813645.1 Pseudomonadota bacterium
CTCGCCAGCCTGGGCATCCGGGTCTGCGCCATCGCCCCCGGGGTGATCGCCACGCCGATGCTGGAAAGCCTGCCGGCCGAGGTGCAGGCCAGCCTCGCCGCCGAAGTCACCTTCCCCAAACGGCTCGGCCGGCCCGAGGAATTCGCCGAATGCGTTCGCTTCATCCTCGGCTGCGGCTATCTGAACGGCGAGGTGATCCGGCTCGACGGCGGGCTGCGGATGCGCTGATGCTCGCCCCCGGCCGCGCCAACGACCCCGCCGGCCCAGACGCCCCTGGCGGCCCGCCGCACCCGCGGCCACGCCAGAACCGCGTCACCCCCGAGGGAGAGATCATCGCCACCCCGGCGCGCGGTCTCTTCCTCGGCAACCGCGGCTGCCTGCACGACGCCGCCGGCCGGCTCGGCACCGCGCGCTGGCGGCATCCGCATTGGATCGTCTGCGCCCTCGCCTTCAAGGACCGCCACCGCGCGCTGATGGCGCCCGGCCGCTGGACCGAACTGTTCTTTCTCGACGAGGCGGTGGCGCTTGCCGCCGGCCACCGGCCCTGCGCCGAATGCCGGCGCGCCGCCTTCCGCGCCTTTCAGGCCGCCTTCGCGCCCGCGGCGCTGCCCGCACCCGAGATCGACCGCCGCCTGCACGCCGCCCGCGTCACCCGCGCGCGGCGCCAGATCACCCATGCGGCCGAGATCGCCACCCTGCCCGATGGCACCTTCCTTCGCCTGCCCGGCGAGACGGCAGCGCAACTGCTCCATGCCGGCCAGCTCTGGCCCTATTCGCCAGCGGGCTACGGCCCGCCGCGGCCGCGCCCCACGGCCGGGCTCGTCACCGTCCTCACCCCCGCGCCCACGCTCGCCGCGCTGCGCAACGGCTATCGGCCGGCCCTGCATCCCTCGGCGGAGTGAACGCCGCGGCAATGGCCGATCGGCGGCCCGATGTCGGCCCAACGTCGGTGTAAAATCGCTGCCAAATCGGTGCGAAATCGGTATGGCGATTTGCCAATTTCACCAGAGACTTAGTCGCCGAACCCTGGCGCCGCGCCGGCGTTCTGGCGCGCCCGCTTAACCACCGCTTAACCGCCGCCAGACTGCCGTCGGGGCCGGTCTCAGCCGGCCGCCTTGTCCTCGAGGCTCAGCCATTCCTCTTCGGCCGCGCTCAGCGCCGCCTGGCGCTCGGCCAGCGCCTCCGAGGCCTTGCGGAACTTGGCCGGTTCGGTCTCGTAAAGCCCCGGCCGCGCCATCAGCTCGGTCAGCTTGGCGATCTCGGCTTCGAGCTTCTCGATGAGTCCCGGAAGGGCCTCCAGCCGATGTTTCTCGGCAAAGCTCAGGCCGCCCGCCGGCGCCTTGACCGCGGGCTTTTCCTGTTTCTTTTCAACCGGTTTCGCCGTCTCCGCCCGGGGCTTCTCGGGCTCTGCGGCGCGCCGCTGGGCCTGCATGTCGCTCCAGCCGCCGGCAAAGAGGGTGGCCTTGCCGCCCTCCAGCACCACCGTGGTGGTGGCGATCCGGTCGATGAAATCGCGGTCATGGCTGACCAGCAGCACCGTGCCGGGATAGTCCGCCAGCACCTCTTCCAGCAGGTCCAGCGTCTCCACGTCCAGGTCGTTGGTCGGCTCGTCCAACACCAACAGGTTGCTTTCCCGCGCCATGATCCGGGCCAGCATCAGCCGCGCCCGCTCGCCGCCCGAAAGCGCCTTCACCGGGGCCCGGGCCTGGCTCTCGTCGAACAGGAAATCCTTAAGATAACCAACGACATGCCGAGCGACCCCACGCACCATCACCTGGTCCGCCCGGCCCGAGACGCGCATTTCCGGATCGCCGGTCAGGTTGTCCCACAGGCTGGCCTCGGGGTTCAGCCGAGCGCGTGCCTGGTCGAACACCGCCAGCGCCAGCCCGGTGCCCAGCCGCACCGTGCCGGAGTCCGGCGCCAATTCGCCGGTCAGAAGCTTCAGCAGCGTCGTCTTGCCCGCCCCGTTCGGCCCGACGAAGGCCACCCGGTCCCCCCGCAACACCCGAAGCGAAAAGCCGTCGACGATCGTCCGCCCGTCATAAGCCTTTGAAATCTTGTCCGCTTCGATCACCAGCTTGCCCGAGCTTGGGCCCGCGTCCAGATCCATCGCCGCGGTGCCCTGGCGTCGGATCATCGCCGCCCGCTCGGCTCGCAGCGCGGCCAGCGCCCGCACCCGGCCCTGGTTGCGCTTGCGCCGGGCCGAGATTCCCTCGACCGCCCACTTCGCTTCGGCCTTGATCTTCCGCTCCAGCTTGTGGCGCGCCACATCCTCTTCGGCCCAAACCGTGTCGCGCCAGGTCTCGAACCCCTCGAAGCCGCCCTCCCGTCGCCGCGCCACGCCGCGGTCGAGCCACAGCACCGCCCGGCTTAGCCCCCGCAGGAAGGCGCGGTCGTGGCTGATCAGCACATAGGCCGTGCGGGTCTCGGAAAGCTGACCCTCCAGCCATTCGATCGCGGCGATGTCGAGGTGATTGGTCGGTTCGTCGAGCAGCATCAAATCCGGCTCTTCGGCCAAGAGCTTAGCCAAGGCCGCCCGGCGTTTCTCGCCGCCGGAGGCGGTGGCCACCGGCCGGCTCGGGTCGAAGCCCAGCCCCTCCGCCGCCATCGCCACGCGATAGCCTTCCTCGGCCGAAAGCCCGCTCGCCGCGTAATCGCCGAGCGTGGCGAAGTCGGCCATATCGGGCTCCTGCTCCATATAGCTCACCCGGATCCCCGGTGGCACGACACGGCTGCCGCCGTCGGGCAGAACCAGTCCCGCCATCAATTTCATCAGCGTCGACTTGCCCGAGCCATTGCGGCCGACGAGCGCGATCCGGTCGCCCTGCTGAACGGTTAGGTCGAGCCCCTCGAACAGCGGATTGCCGCCGAAGCCGAGGGTAACGCCGGAGAGTTGGAGAAGCGGAGCGGAGGCCATGGCCGCGAGCTAATCGGCGGCTCGCGAAAGGTCAACGCCCGGCCAGCGGCGGCGGCGAGATTCTATGTCGCCGCGCCGCGCAACAGCCGCTTGCGGGCCGCCGGAATCGATCGGATTTCCAACCCGGTGAAGACATGCAGCGTGTTCAGGTCGCGGTCGACCACGGCATGATCCGACACCCAGCCGCCCATCACCAGATAGGTCCGTAGCAACGGCGGCATCTTCAACATGGCCAGCTTGAGGTCGGGCTTACGCGGCTTGAGCACCCGCGCGAAGCGGAACACATTCGGCGCCTTC
>JAKAJW010000096.1 GCA_021813645.1 Pseudomonadota bacterium
GCTTCAACAAGCTGAAGAACGCCCGCCGCGTCGCCACCCGCTACGACAAGACCGCAGAGAGCTTCCTGGGCTTCATCGACATCACCTCAATCCGCCTCTGGCTCCGCCATTTGTCAACATGACCTAGTCTTGGACTTGGACGTACCCGGGAAGTGAGCTAATCGCTCTCCACTCTTCCCTTGCACGTCCACTGGCGAGTTCGGAGTGGACACGGGACATCGGTCGCGCCACCCAGACCGCGGCGCGCCTGCAATATGGCTGCAGCTGGATCAACACCCATTTCGCCCCGGTGAACGAGATGCCGCATGGCGGCATGAAAATGTCCGGCTACGGCAAGGACATGTCGATCTATGCTCTGGAGGACTATACAGTCGCCAGGCATGTGATGATCAAGCACTGAGCCGTGCTGGGGCCGGACGACGGAGAGACTATGGCGCTGAAGAAGGCCGAGACCGCGCAACCGACCGAGGGGAGGTCAGACCGGGGCGACATCCTTCTGTCGATCCGCAACCTGCGCAAGAGCTTCAAAGGCACGATGGCCGTGCATGACCTCGAGCTCGACATCCGCCAGGGCGAGTTCTTCACCATGCTCGGCCCCTCCGGATCCGGCAAGACGACAACCCTGCGCCTGATCGCCGGGTTCGAGCGGCCGGACGGCGGCACGATCTCGCTCGAAGGGCGCGACCTGGCCCGCCTCGCCCCGTTCGACCGGGACGTGAACACCGTCTTCCAGGATTACGCGCTCTTTCCGCACATGACGGTTGCGGAAAACATCGCCTATGGGCTGAACGCGAAGAAGCTCGACCGTGCGGAAACCGCCAGCCGCGTGGCCGAGGCGCTCCGCATGGTGCAACTCGAGGCGCTGGCCGATCGCAAGCCCGCCCAACTGTCCGGCGGCCAGCGTCAGCGCGTCGGCCTCGCCCGGGCCATCGTCAACCGGCCCCGGCTGCTGCTGCTCGACGAGCCGCTGGGCGCGCTCGACCTGAAGCTGCGTCAGGACATGCAGGTCGAGTTGAAGCATATCCAGGAATCGCTCGGCATCACCTTCCTCTATGTCACCCACGATCAGGAGGAGGCGCTGTCGATGTCCGACCGCGTCGCCGTCTTCAACCGGGGCGGCATCGAGCAAATCGGATCGCCCAGGGAGCTCTACGAATGCCCGGCGAGCGAATTCGTCGCGCGCTTCGTCGGCACCTCGACGATTCTGACGCGCGGGGGCCAGCGGCTGATGCTGCGGCCCGAGAAGGTGCAGATCGCCCGCGAGCGCGAGACCTTTGCCGGCGATGGCTGGCACGCCGAACCGGGCCGGCTCTCCGAGTCGGTCTATGCAGGCGCCTTCACCAAGCATATCGTCACGCTGGAGGGCGGTGAGACGGTCATCGCCTTCGAACAGAACAGCAGCCATTTCTCACGCGCGCCGGTTGCCCGGCGGGGCGAACCCGTCTGGGCGGCCTGGCGGCCGAGCGAGGTCTTTGTACTGACAGGGTAGGCCAACAAGGAGAATGAGAATGAAGACCAGCAGGAAACAGGCGGCGCTCATCGCCGCAATCGGCGCTGTCGCGCTCGCCCCTCTCGGCGCGGGCGCCGAACCGGCCAAGGCGGATTATCCCAAGGCGATTGGCGCCGGCGAGGGCGTCCTCAATATCGTCGCCTGGGAAGGCTACGCGCAGGACGACTGGATCAAGCCCTTCGAAAAGGAGAGCGGCTGCCAGGTGAACCGCAAATATGCCGGCTCATCGGACGAGATGGTGGCGCTGATGCGGTCCGGCGGCGGCGGCCAATACGATCTGGTCTCCGCCTCGGGCGACGCCACGCTGCGGCTGATCTACGGCGGCGACGTGCAGCCCATCGACGTCAACCTGATCCCGGAATGGAAGGACTTCCTGCCCAACCTGCAATCGCCGCCGCACAACACGGTGAACGGGCTGCACTACGGGCTGTCCTACGAATGGGGTCCGAACGTGCTGATGTGGAACGCCGACAAGATCACCACGCCGCCGACCAGCTGGGCGGATATCTACTCCGACAAGTACAAGGGGCAGATCACGGTTCCGGACAACCCGATCCAGATCGCCGATGCCGCGCTCTATCTGATGAAGACGAAGCCGGAGCTGGGGATCACCGATCCCTATGAGCTGACGAAGACCCAGCTCGACGCCGCCGTTGCCCTGCTGCAAGCGCAGCGGCCGCTGATCAAGAAGTACTGGGCGCTCGCTTCCGACGAAATAGAGCTGTTCAAGAACGGCGACGCGATCATCGGCGCCTCCTGGCCCTACCAGACGAATGCGCTGAAGGCGGCGGGCGTCAATGTCATGGACACCGTGCCCGCCGAAGGCGCCACCGGCTGGGCCGACAGCTGGATGCTGTCGTCGAAGTCCAAACACGTCATGTGCGCCTACAAGTTCATGCGCTACGTCTCGACGCCGGACGTGCAGGCCCAACAGGCAATTTACTTCGGCGAGACGCCGGCCAATCCCAAGGCCTGCACCGAGATGGACAAGCTGGAGGCCGGCTCCTGCGAAAAGTACCACCTGAATGCGCCGTCGAGCTACTTCGAGAAGATCCACTTCTGGAAGACGCCGCTGCCGACCTGCGGCGACGGCAAGAAGGACTGCACCAGCTACGGCGACTGGCAGCAGGCCTGGCAGCGCGTGAAGGGCTGACATGAGCGACGCGAGGGCTATCACCTCCGAGGACCGGCGCGGACCAGCGCGCCGGCTTTCCGCCCTGCTCTGGCAGCGGCCCCAATTCGCACTCGGCGCCCTCGCGCTGCCGCCGGTCCTGTGGATGGCGCTGATCTATCTCGCCGCCCTCGCCGTCCTCTTCGTCGCCGCCTTCTGGTCGGTCAACGACTTCACTGGCGAGATCGTCCGCAGCTGGACTCTGGCCAATTTCGATCAGGTCGTCTCCTCGCCGATCTACCGGCGCATCGCGGCCCGCACCGTCGGCATGGCGGCCCTAGTGACCGCGACCGATGCGATCCTCGCCTTTCCCATGGCCTATTTCATGGCCCGCATCGCCGGCCCGCGGCTGCGCCTCACGCTGATCACCCTGGTCGTGCTGCCGCTCTGGTCGAGCTATCTGGCCCGCGTCTATGCTTGGCGGCTGATCCTCGCCCATGACGGGGCGCTGAACTGGGGGCTAAAGGCGCTGGGCCTGCCGCCGGCCGAGATCGGCTATACCAATGTCGCGATGTGGATCGTGTTCTC
>JAKAJW010000423.1 GCA_021813645.1 Pseudomonadota bacterium
TGTTCACGTAGCCGCCAAGCGCCTGCAGCGCCAGGTCGCGGTCGACCCCCGACAGCCGCCCCATCCGGGCGTCCAGATAGGTGCGGGCGGGCATGTCCACCAGCGAGCGGATCCGGGCGATGGCGGTCGAGACGCTGCTCATCACCCACCAATGCGCATAGGTGGAAAAGCGCACGTTCTGGCTGAGATCGAACTGGCCTGCGGCGCGGATCAGCCCGATCATCCCTTCCGCCACCAGATCGTCCAGCTCGACCGGGTCCGAGCTCCAGCGCCGCGCCAGCGCGAAGACCTGCCGGGCATGGGTGCGCAGCAGCAGGTCAAGCGCCGCGCGGTCGCCGCTGCTCTGCCAGTCCCGGATCGCGTCCCGCTCGGCCTGCTCTTCCAGCAGGGGCGTGCGCAGCGCATCCCGGTAGTTGAGCGCCATGAAGATCTGCCCCGGTGTGGTCTTTTCTATACTTGCAATGAAACCATGAAATGAAGGAAAGCGGAATAAATACTTGATTAAAACAAGGTAAATTTGCGCCCCACTTCCCGGCCGGGCCCGATGCAAGGAAAGGCGGCCGCAGGGGCTGCGGCCACCCGGAGGGCGATGGGACAGGGCGGGGAGGGGCTGCGGGGGCGGGATCAGCCCGCGGCGCGCTGCGCCAGGCTGGGGTCCTGCCCCGCCTGCGCCGCGTCCGGGCCAAGGCCCGGGAAGAACCGCCGGTTCAGCCCCTGGTCGCGAAAGGCCAGCCGCTCGGCCAGGCCCTCAGGGTGGTCGGCCTCCGGGGGGGCGGCCTCTGCGCCGCCCGCGGGCAGCACCACGTCCAGCAGCGCCCGCTCGATCAGCAGGCGCAGCCGGGCGGGATCGATCCCTCCGGCCCGGTCGGCGCCCGCCTCCTCGATCACCACGATCGCGCCATAGGGCACCTCGATCCCCAGCTCCTCGACCAGCACGTCGCCCAGCGACACGCCCGCCAGAAGTTCCGTCGATTCCGGCAGCAGCCGGACCCCGCCCAGCGGGCCGCGGCTGGCCAGCGAGACGGTCGGCACCGAGACGATGCGGGTCAGGGCCTCGGCCAGGGGCCCCTTGGCGCCGTCCGGCAGGATCGAGATGGTACCGTCCCAGATACCCTGGAGAAGCTTTGTCTTCAGCATCGTCCCCACAGCCCCGTTGGTCTTTTCTTGTCTCCATTGATAGCCACAGAAACCCTTTCGGGTAAGTTCATCATTGTTAATTCTGCCAGAGCGTGTGTCCGCCCCCCGCGGCCGCCACTCGCCCTGTGGTCGTGCAGCGCGGGTGTCACGCGCGTTTGACGATTCTGTGCGGGTCTGCACGGAAATGGCCACAATTCGGCCAGATTGCGACTAGATGTGGGGGCGCGCGGGCCTTCGTCAGCTAGAATTGGATAGGAAAACTATCCACAGAGGCCTCACGGGCATAACCCACAACATTTACAAGATTTGTCTTGACGCTGGGGCGGCACGCGGGGGGCGCGATTCCCGCCCGGGCGCGGGCCCCCTCTTGCGGGCGGCCGGGGGGACTCGCCTTCGCGGCTCAGGCCCGGTCGGGGGTTTCGGTCAGCGTATAGCCCTCGGCCCGCACCGAGCGCACCACATAGCGGTCGCCGAAGGCCTTCTGAAGCTTGCGGCGGATCCGGGTGATGTGCACGTCGAACTTGCGGTCGCCATAGACCCATTCGCATTTGTCGATCGCGCGCGACAGCTCGTTGCGGGTCACCAGAAGACCGCCGCGGCGGATCAGCACCGCCATGATCTCGGCCTCGGCCGGGGTCATCTGCACCACGGCGGTGCTTGCCGCGGCCAGCAGGCGGTTCTCGCGGTCCAGCATCAGCTCGGGCACCAGGCTGGCAGAGTCGTCCTGGGCCACGAAATCCGGGCCCAGCCGGTTGCGCAGGCGCAGGCCGAACTCGCGCAGGGTGAAGGGCGTGCGGATCACGTCATCGGCACCCGCGGCGAAGGCGTCGCCGCCCTCGTCGGGCCGGCCGCAGCGGTCGATGTAGAGCACGAAGGTCGGCAGCCCCAGCTGGCGCACCCGGCGCACCAGCCCCAGGCCGCTGCCATCGCCCAGCCCCGAGGTGACCAGCAGCCGGGGCGCCGCGGGGGCCGCTGCCGGATCGTATCCGCCGATCTCGCGGCGGTGTTCGGCCACCAGCCCGCAGCGCCGCACCAGATAGATCTGCAGATCCCGCCCGAGGCTTTCCGAGGGATCGATCACGACCGCTTCAAGCTGGGACATATCCTTGTCATGCATGGACAGGCCAGCCCCGGCACCTGTCCGGCCACAACCTAGGCGCGAATGTCAGAGAATCTTTGCAGCCATTGCGGGAAATTCGCGGGATCGGATCTGCCCGCAAACCAAGAATTCGCGCGAACACGCGAAAAACAGCAAGAAACATTGGGTTTTTTGGTAACCTATTAACCAAAATATACAATGTCATCCGGGCAACATCACAAGAACGATGCGGATGAGCATAGATAAGAACGCGCAATCTGGAAAGAGCGGGGTTGGACAGCCGTCCAGCCTGCCCCGGCTGGAGCTGCTGGCCGCCGCCGTCCGGCGCTGGCATGGCACGGCCGGGCCGCAGCCGCTGCAGCCCGCCCCCGCGGTGCCGGTGGACCAGAGCGTGCAGCCCGACCACCTTGTCTGCCTCGAGACCGGGCAGCATGTCACCCTGCTTCTCGGCCATCTGCACCGGCTGGGCCTGACGCTGGACGAGTATCGCCGCAGATGGCGCCTGCCGCCCGATTATCCGACCGCCGCCCCCAGCTATGTGGCCGCCCGCGCGGCGGCCCGGGGGGGTGCATCGGGGGCCACGGGGGTGCCGGCCGCGGTCGGCTCGGCGGGAAAATGAGCATCCGGCCCTGCGGGCCTGATATCCTTCGTGACACAAGTATTAAATTTTGTTAATCTTGTCACAAGAACACGGCGGCGAAGTTCGGGGACGATCTTCAAGAAAAACTCTGGATTTCTTGACGTTTTACTTCGCGGTTTCTAAGGTCCCGGCAGACGAGTGAAGAACTGACGAGTGAAAAACGCTGGAGCAAGCTGATGAACGACAACACTGCGGCCGGGGCCTTTCAGGTGATTGCAAGCGTGGCTGCGGCCTATGCCGGCCGGGCCGATACCACCGCCGACCAGATCCTGGCCCTTGTGGCCCGGCTTTCGGCCCAGCTTGGCGCGCCCGGCGGGCCGGCCCAGGCCCC
>JAKAJW010000327.1 GCA_021813645.1 Pseudomonadota bacterium
CGGTCACCGCCACCGTCGTCGCCACCCTGACTGCGACGCTCGCCGCGCTCGGCATGACCCGGGTGAAGCCCTGGCGCGGGCTCACCGCTGCCTTCATGGTGCTGAACCTGCCGCTGATGGTGCCCGAGATCGTCACCGCGGTCGCGACGCTGTCGTTCTTCGCGCTGATCGCCGGGCGGCTCGGCATCAACCTCGGCATCGGCAACCTGATCGTCGCCCATACCGTGTTCTGCATCCCCTTCGCCTACATGCCGATCAAGGCCCGGCTGGAGGACATGGACCTGACGCTGGACCATGCCGCGGCCGATCTCTATGCCACGCCGTGGAAGACCTTCCGGCGGATCACGCTGCCGCTGCTGACCCCGGGTATCCTCTCGGGGATGGCGTTGGCCTTCATCGTCTCGTTCGACGATTTCACCATCACCCAGCTTGTCGCCGGCCCGGGCCAGACGACGCTGCCGCTTTATATCTGGAACCAGATCCGCCGCCCGATGACGCCGGAGATCAACGCGATCTCCACCATCCTGCTGCTGACCTCCATCCTCATCGTCGCGGTGTCGTTCCTGCTCGCGCGCAAGCGTCGATAGGCGAAGGACCAGAAACACAAGACCAAAAGAAGAAGCAGAAAACCAACAGAGGAGAGTGACAATGAAAGCCAGACTGATGCTTGCTCTGTCCGCGGCGGCGCTGACGCTCGCCGTCGGGCCAGCCTTCGCCGATGGCGAGCTGCACATCTACAACTGGGGCGACTACACCAACCCCAAGCTGATCGAAAAGTTCGAAAAGCAATACAACGTCAAGGTCACGCTGGACGACTACGACAGCAACGAGACGATGCTGGCCAAGGTCCGCACCGGCAACACCGGCTACGACATCGTCGTGCCCTCGGACTACACCGTGAAGATCATGGTCGAGGAAGGGCTGCTGGAGAAGACCGAGCCCGATCAGATGTCGAACTTCAAGAACGTGAAGCCGCAATTCGTCGACGTCTACTGGGATTCCGGGCGGCACTATACCGTGCCGTGGCAGTTCGGCACCACCGCCTTCGCGGTGAACACCGACAAGTACAAGGGCGACATCAACACCTACGCGATCCTGTTCGATCCGCCGGCCGAGTTGAAGGGCCAGATCAACATGCTCGACGACATGAACTCGATCCTGCATGCGGCGGAGCGTTACCTGGGGCTGCCGCGCTGCGGGGCGGACAAGGCGAACCTCAAGAAGGTCAATGACCTTCTGCTCAAGGCCAAGCCGGACTGGAAGACCTTCAGCTACGACACGATCACCAAGATGACCTCGGGCGACGTGATCGTGACGCAGACCTGGAACGGCGCGGCCTACCGGATGCGGCAGAAGATGCCCGCGGTGAAATACGCCCAGCCGAAGGAAGGCATCGAGGGCTGGATGGACAATGTCGCGGTGCTGAAGGGCGCCAAGAACATGGAGAACGCCAAGCTCTTCCAGAACTTCCTGATGGAGCCGGAGAATGCCGCGCTGATCTCCGAGTTTGCGGGCTACGACAACGGCATCGAAGGCAGCCACAAGTTCCTGCCGGCCGACTTCGCCGGTTCGCCGGAAGTGACGCCGCCCGCAGGCTCGCCGACGCCGGAGTTCGTTCCGCCTTGCCCGCCGGATGTGGTGAAGATCTACAATCAGATCTGGACCAACCTGCGGAAGTAACCGCAACCCGGCCGGAGGGGCGACCCTCCGGCCGAACCGGTGCGCCCATGCCCTCCTATCGCAACTCAGACCCCGTTCCCCCGATCATGCGGGGCTCGCCGCCGCAGCTTGTCGTGCCGCGGGCCGACTGGGACCGGCCGCCGTGGAACCGCTGGGCCTTCCAGCACGTCCGCGAGCTGTTGCCCACGGTGGAGGTCTGGCGGGGCGAGGGGCCGGTGCAAGAGCTGCCGCGGGCGACGCGCGATCTGGACGCGCTTGCCGTGCCCCAGGTCGGGGGCGGGCAGGGCAGCCTCGCTGCGCTTCTGGACGCGACCTATACCGACGGGTTCATCGTCCTGAAGCAGGGCGCGATCGTCTACGAACGCTATTTCAACGGGATGGGGCCGCGTAGCCTGCACCTGTCGCAATCGGTGGCCAAGACGGTGGTGGGCGCGGTGGCTGGCATCCTGGTCGGGCAGCGGTTGCTCGACCCTGAGGCGCCGGTGATCCGCTATCTGCCGGAACTGGCGGCGACCGGCTGGCGCGACGCCAAGTTGCGGCACGTGCTCGACATGACCTCGGGCACCCGCTTCGGCGAGGCCTATACCGATCCCTATTCCGATATCGGCCAAGTCGATGTGGCCTCCGGCTGGAAGCCGGTGCCGGCCGAGGCGGATCCCGCGTTCCGCTGGCCCGGCCATATCTGGGAGCTGATCCTGGGGCTGAAGGAGGCGATCCGGCCGCATGGCGAGCGCTTCGAATACCGTTCGATCGAGACCGATGTGCTGGCCTTCTGCATGGAGCGGGTCACCGGCCGCCGGCTGGCCCAGCTGGTGTCGGAGGAACTTTGGCAGAAGATGGGGGCGGAGGCGAGCGCCTGCTTCACCGTCGATCCGGCCGGCTATGCGCTGGCCGACGGTGGCTTCAACGCCACGCTGCGCGACTATGCCCGTTTCGGCCAGCTCTGGATCGCGGGCGAGGTGCTGCCCGCGGAGTGGATTGCCGACAGCCGCCGCCGCAACGGGGCGAGCTTTCCGGCCGAGGCGGAGGCGAGCCTGCCGGGCGGCGCCTACCGCAACATGATCTGGAACGCCGACCCGAAGGGCGACGTGCTGTTGGCCCGGGGCGTCTTCGGTCAACTCATCTATCTCGATTTCCGCCATGAGATGGTGGCGGTGAAGCTGTCGAGCTGGCCGGATTTCCTCGACCGGCCCCGCGACGCGGCGACGCGGGCCGCGCTGGCGGAGATCGCACGGACGCTGGCATGATCCGGGCGGCGGCGCCTTGCCAGGGGCGGAAGGCTGGCCGCCCTGGGCTTGCCCAGACGATCCGGCGTGATCTCGAGGCGATGTTGGAGCTGCGGCTCGGCACCTTCGCGGGCCGGACCCGCGGGCCCGCAGCCCTGCCGGCGCGGCAATGGCCGGCACGTGCCGGGGCGACCGCCGCGGCAATGTCCGGCGCCAGAACCCGCTACCCGCGCAGTTCCGCCAGCAGCGCCTTGGCGAGCATCACATGGGCGCCCTTCTCGCCGTTGA
>JAKAJW010000396.1 GCA_021813645.1 Pseudomonadota bacterium
GCGTCTTCCGGGGTAAAGCTTTCGCGATCCGTGTCAAGGCCCGGCGTGAACCGGGCGCCGCGGCGCGCCGGCCGCAGGGCCGGTTTGCCCGCCGCTTGGGCGCCATCGCCGTCCACCATGGCCGGCGCCGACCGCCGAACCGGCGCCCGGCAGGCCCCCGGGGACCCCGGCGCTCCTTGGTCGGCGCCCAGGCGGGGCAGGGTGCCGGCGCCGCTTTCCGCTGGCCTTTGCACCCCGTCTCGGCTAGCATTGTGACAGACCCGGAACACCGGGCAGCAGAGGCAGAGCAGTTCGATGACAGAGATGGTCTATGGCGCCGTGCCGCGGCGGCAGGGCGAGCCGGTTCTCCCCCGCTGGTGGCGCACGGTCGACAAATGGTCGGTCGGTTCGGTGCTGCTGCTGTTCGGCCTCGGCCTGCTCCTGGGCCTCGCCGCCTCGGTGCCGCTGGCCACCCGCAACGATCTGCCGCCGTTCTACTATGTCGAGCGCCAGGCGATCTTCGGCGCGCTCGCCATGGCGGCGATGTTCGCCTTCTCGCTGCTGACGCCCGAGCAGATCCGGCGGATGGGCGTGCTCGGCTTCGCGATCACCTTCGCCTCGCTGCTGTTGCTGCCCTTCTTCGGCTCCGACTTCGGCAAGGGCGCGGTGCGCTGGTTCTCGCTCGGCTTCGCCTCGGTGCAGCCTTCGGAATTCGTCAAGCCCGGCTATGTCGTGCTCTGCGGCTGGCTGATGGCCGCCTCGCAGGAGATCAACGGCCCGCCCGGCAAGACCGCCTCGTTCGGCGTCACCGTATTGGTGGCGACGCTGCTCGTCCTCCAGCCCGACTTTGGCCAGACCGCGCTGATCCTGTTCGCCTGGGGGGTGATGTATTTCGTCTCCGGCGCCTCGGTGCTGGTGCTCACCGCGGTGGGCGCGCTGACCAGCGTCGGCGCGGTGCTCGCCTATACCTACTCGACCCACTTCGCCGAGCGGATCAACAGCTTCATGTCGGCCGACATCGATCCGCGCACCCAGGTCGGCTATGCGATCAACGCCATCCAAGAGGGCGGCTTCTGGGGCGTCGGCGTTGGCCAGGGCCAGGTGAAATGGCAGCTGCCGGACGCCCATACCGACTTCATCATGGCGGTGGCGGCCGAGGAATACGGCGTCTTGATGGTGCTGTTCATCCTCAGCCTCTATGCCGTGATCGTGGTGCGCTCGCTGACCCGGCTGATGCGCGAGCGCGATCCCTTCGTGCGGATCGCCGGCACCGGGCTGGCCAGCATCTTCGGGGTGCAGGCGCTGGTGAACGCCTCGGTGGCGGTGCGGCTGATGCCGGCCAAAGGGATGACGCTGCCGTTCATCTCCTACGGGGGGTCCTCGATCATCGCCGCCGGGATCACCTGCGGCATGCTGCTCGCGCTGACCCGTTCCCGGCCGCAGGGCGAGATCAGCGAATTCTTCAAGCGGGGCCGCTGATGGCTGCGGGTTCGCCTCAGGGCCGCCTGCTGCTGATCGCGGCCGGCGGGACGGGCGGGCATATGTTCCCCGCCCAGGCTTTGGCCGAGGCGATGGTGCGCAAGGGCTGGCGGGTGCGGTTGACGACCGACGCCCGCGGCGCCCGCTACACCGGGGGCTTCCCGCATGTCGTCGAGGTGGTGCAACTCGCCTCGGCCACGCCGGCGCGCGGCGGTCCGCTGGCCCGGCTCGCCGTGCCGTTCCGCATCGCCGGCGGCGTGCTGGCGGCGCTCGTCGCCTTCACCCGCGACCGCCCGGCCGTGGTGGTGGGCTTCGGCGGCTACCCGACCATTCCGGCGCTGGCCGCGGCGACGCTGCTTGGCCTGCCGCGGATGATCCACGAACAAAACGGCGTGCTGGGCCGGGTCAACGCCCGCTTCGCGCCGCGCGTCGACGCGGTGGCCTGCGGCACCTGGCCCACGGCGCTGCCCGCTGGCGTCCAGGCCGAGCATACCGGCAACCCGGTGCGCGCCGCGGTGCTGGAGCGGGCCGGGGCGGCCTATATCCCGCCCGGCGATTATCCGATGAGCCTGCTGGTGATCGGCGGCAGCCAGGGCGCGCGCATCCTCTCGGATGTCGTGCCGGCGGCGCTGGCCCAGTTGCCGGCGCCGCTGCGCGCCCGCGTTCGGGTCGCCCATCAGGCGCGCGAGGAAGACCTCGCCCGCGTCGCCGAAGCCTATGCGCAGGCTGGGATCGCGGCCGAGATCCAACCCTTTTTCGCCGATGTGCCGCGCCGGCTGTCCGAGGCGCAACTGGTGATCTCGCGCTCCGGCGCCTCGTCGGTCGCCGATATCTCGGTGATCGGCCGGCCATCGGTCCTGATCCCCTTCGCCGCCGCCACCGGCGACCACCAAAGCGCCAATGCCCGCGGCCTGGCCGATGCCGATGCGGCGATCCTCATCCCGGAATCACAGCTTGACCCAGCACGCCTTTCGGCGCAGATCGCCGCCGTGCTCGGCGCGCCGGAGGCGGCCCAGCGGATGGCGGCGAACGCGCTGGCCCAGGGCCGCAGCGATGCCACCGAAAGGCTCGTGGCGATGGTCGAGCACCTAGCAGAGAAGGCAAGATGAACGCAGCGACGAAACTCCCCGGCGAGCTTGGGCCCATTCATTTCGTCGGCATCGGCGGGATCGGCATGTCGGGCATCGCCGAAGTGCTGATCACGCTCGGTTACCAGGTGCAGGGCTCCGATGCCCGCGCCTCGAAGATCACCGACCGGCTGGTCAAGCTTGGCGCCCGCTTCTTCGAAGGCCAGAAGGCCGAGAACCTCGGCGAGGCCGCGGTGGTGGTGATCTCCTCGGCGATCAAGAAGGGCAACCCCGAGCTCGAGGAAGCGCGCCGCCGCAAGCTGCCGGTGGTGCGCCGCGCCGAGATGCTGGCCGAGCTGATGCGGCTGCGCTC
Organism: Pseudomonadota bacterium; assembly: GCA_021813645.1. GTDB lineage: Bacteria > Pseudomonadota > Alphaproteobacteria > Rhodobacterales > Rhodobacteraceae > Solirhodobacter. Next base: position 2,899 of record JAKAJW010000396.1, read on the forward strand.
GAACATCGCGATCGCCGGCACCCACGGCAAGACCACCACCACCACGATGGTCGCCACCCTGCTCGACAAGGGCGGCTTCGATCCGACGGTGATCAACGGCGGCATCATCCACGCCTACGGCTCCAACGCCCGGGCCGGCGCCGGCGAATGGATGGTGGTCGAAGCGGATGAGAGCGACGGCTCGTTCAACCGGCTGCCCGCCACCATCGCGGTGGTGACCAATATCGACCCCGAGCATATGGAGCACTGGCATTCCTTCGACGCGCTGCGCCAGGGCTTCACCGATTTCGTC
>JAKAJW010000375.1 GCA_021813645.1 Pseudomonadota bacterium
GTGAGACGGGCCGCCGCCTGGTGCGACGTTTGCTTGCCGTGGCCGGCCGGGCCTCGGATGTCGCAACATCGGACAGGGTTTATCGGGCCGCTGCGGCAACCGTTGCGCTGGCGACCGGCTTGGCCTTTGGCAAATCCTTGCGCGCGGCGCGCTGAAAGGGGAGCTTTGGCAGCGGCTGTTCCGTGGAGGAAATTGCCGACTTCATCCAGCGGCGCGTCTTCGTCATTGATCCGCTCCTTTGTTTCGGTCGGGCCGTTGCCGCGACACAGTGTGCGACAAGGCTCGCTGGCGTTTCGGGCGCTTCAATGGCTTGAGCGAGGATTTCGGGCGATGCGTCCGGCGGCAATGTGGCTTTCGCGGGGCGGCCGGATCAAAGTCGGATGATCGAGATCAGGCGGCCATAGTCCGCCTCTCTGGCATGGGTGGTGCGGCGAAAGGAATAGAAACGAATCGGATCCGAATAGGTGCAATGACCGGTCCATTTGCAATGACGGATGCCTGCCTTGCGCAGGCGGTAAAGACTGAATCCCGGCAGGTTGAACTGCGCGCGATCGCCATGCCCGCCGGCGAAGAAGCGGCCGTAGTCTGGGTCTTCGGCGAGGAATGTCTCGATGAACTCTGGGCCAACCTCGTAGGCGCGTTGGCTGATGGTCGGGCCAATGACGGCGACGATGTTCTGCCGGTGCGCGCCGAGTCCCTCCATGGCATCGATCGTCGCTTCGAGCACGCCCCCAATCGTGCCGCGCCAACCGGCGTGCGCCGCTCCGATCACGCCGGCCTCCGGATCGGAAAAGAGAACGGGCTGGCAATCGGCTGTCAGAATGCCAAGCGCGAGGCCCGGGGTGGCGGTGACCATCGCATCCGCCTTGGCGCGCTCTGCCATCGGGCCGGAAATGGTGAGCGCGATCGCCGAATGGACCTGGTCCAGCGTGATGAGGTGGTCCGGCGTCAGCCCCATCGCGGCGGTCGCGCGGGTACGGTTGATTGCCACGGCCTCGGCGAGATCGGAGGAGCCGAAGCCGCAGTTCAACCCCTCGAAAATGCCGGAGGAAGCCCCGCCTCTGCGTGTGAAGAAACCGTGGCGAAGCGGAGCTAGTGCGTCGGCGGTGAGGATTTCCAGCGTCATCGGGCGAATCCCGGGGGCAATGGGGCATGGTCCGGGTATAGCGCCAGGACCTTGAACAGGCTTCCCATTTCCTCTGGACGGGTCAAGCGCCGATACGCGGCCTCATGGGCTTCCAGCGCGGGGCCGGTGAGCTGCCGGGCAAGCGTGGCGGCTCGCGCCCCAATGCCGAGGCGCTCCAGCCAGGCGCCCTGCGGCGTCAGCTCTGTATGGCGGACGCCTCGGGCCGCGCGCGCCAGGGCCTCGAAGTCTACGTGGGCGGTAAGATCGGCTTCGCCGGGCGCGGCGAACGGATCCGTGTACGCATGGGCCTGGACCGCTTGCAGTGTGTCGCCAAGCGAGTGCCACCCGCCGTAATCGACGATCAGCGCTAGGCCGCCGTGGCGCGCGATCCGCTCTGCGATGATCCCGACGAAGGCCGTTGCGGTCGGGTTGAGTTCGACAATATCGCCCTCGGCCGTATCCGATAGCCGCGGGGCCAGATCATCGCGCGTCGCCGCGGGGGCGCGGCCAAGGGTCAGGCTGCCATTGGAGAGGCCGACGACACGTTCGCACCAGCCCTGGCCGACACGCTCGAACTGGCGGATCGGCAAGGCATCGAAGAATTCGTTGGCGACAAGGAAGAGCGGCGCTTCCGGCAGTTCCTGGAGGCCATCGAGCCAAGTGACCTCGTAGTCGGCAAGCGCCTCGCGCTGTCGGGCACGAAGTGCGGGGGAGGCCTCGACGAGGTGAGTGCGTAGCCCGGCGTGAAAGCCCGGAACGCCGCGCGTGGCGCGAAGGATGTCTGCCATCAGCGTGCCACGCCCAGGACCGGGCTCCGCCAAGACAAAAGGGGTCGGTGCCCCCTGGTCCAGCCAGGACTGCGCCAGGCAGAGTCCCGCCAACTCCCCGAACATCTGCGAAATCTCGGGTGCGGTCGTGAAGTCGCCACCTGCGCCCAATGGATCGCGGGTCGCATAGTAGCCGTGCTTGGGGTCGAGCAGGCACTCGGCCATATAGTCGGCGAGCGAGATCGGTCCGGTGGCGGCGATACGGAGTGCAATACGGGCGCCGAGCGGCGTCACGTGCTCCCCCTTTTTGCCGCTGTCTTTGCGCGCCGCGCTGTCCACAGGACGACGCCGAGGCCGATCGCGATCATCGGCAGTGACAGCACCTGTCCCATCGAGAAGCCGCCAAGTGAGCCGAAGGAAATCACGTTGCCGGCCGGGTCGGTCGGCGTGATGAACTGGGCATCCGCTTCCCGAAAGAACTCCACGATGAACCGCGCCAGCCCGTAGCCGGCGAAGAAGGCGCCGGCGAGCCTGCCGGGGAATTTCAGCCAGCCGCGACGCCAGGCGAGCCACAGCAATACGGTGCCAAGGATCACTCCCTCCATCAGGGCCTCATAGATCTGCGAGGGTTGCCGGGTGCAGATCGTTAGCCAATTCGGGCCGCAATCCTGCGCTTCGGGTCCAGGAAAGGCGACGGCCCAGGGCAGGTGCGAGGGCAGACCCCACAACTCGCCGTTTATGAAATTGGCGATTCGGCCGAGGAAAAGGCCAGGCGGTGTCGCGACGGCCAGCGCATCGGCAGCGGAAAGCAGCGGGATCTTCTGCGCCCGCGTATAAAGCGTCAGTGCCAGCGCGACGCCGAGGAAGCCGCCGTGAAAGGACATTCCCCCGTGCCAGACCTCGAAGATCTGCATCGGGTGGGCGAGATAGTCTGGCAAATTGTAGAAGAGGACGTAGCCGATCCGACCGCCGAGCACGACGCCCAGGATGACATAGGTCAGAAGATCCTCGACCTGGCGGGGCGCCATCGGGGGCGTGTCGCCCGGCCAGAGCCGGGGCGCCCTGAGGAGTTGGAGCACGATGCGCCAGCCGATCAGGAGGCCGGTGATATAGGCCAGCGCATACCAACGCAGCGCGAAGGAATACCCGGCAATTGTGAAGGAGAAGACGTCCGGCGAGATGTTCGGGAAGGGGATGTAGCTATAGCTGTGCATGGCGCCTCCTGGCGGGATACCTGCCGTTGGGCCCGCGACGAAGTCAACCTTGTGCCCATGCCCTGCCCGCCCATATAAGGCGAACGTGACCGGACAATGATCGGACGGACGAAGGAGACCGCAATGCAAACGAGGTCGAAGATGTTCGACGATTTTTCCAAGCTCATGACCAACGCGATGGGCGTGGCGCAAGGGGCGCGGACCGAGGCCGAGACCGCCATGAAAGGGTGGATCGACCGCTGGCTGGCCGATCGCGATTTCGTGACCCGCGAAGAGTTCGATGCGGTGCGCGCCATGGCTCAGAAGGCGCGCGAGGAGAACGAGGCGCTCAAGGCCCGCGTCGCGGCCCTGGAGGCCGCCACGCCGAAGGGCTGAGGCCCGGCAGACCACCCGCGATTGGCGCCGATCGCTGCGGTGGTGCCTGCATTGCGCGGGCACATGCAAGTCTTTCCATTTGTTTCAGTCGCGCGCGGCTTTGTGGCTTGCAATGCCGGGGATTGTATTCGTATCTCCGAATACGATCTTTGCCCCGGCTTTGCCGGGGTTTGTTTCCTTTCAAGCTCCCGGTCCCACAATGACGATGACCTATCGGCCCACCCAGACTTCGCTTTTCCGCCGTGCGGTGCGGGCGGGGCTGCTGCGATACCAAGGGCTCAGGCGCGCGGTTCGCAACTACGAGTTCGGGCTGATTGCCGCGGCGGCTCTGGTGGGGGCTTTCGTCGGGCTGGTCACTTATGGGCTCAGGAAACTGGTGACTTTCCTCCATGATGTCGACTTCGGTCTGCCGCCAGACAGTCATCTGTCTGCGCAGACCCATGTCGATTTCTGGCGGTTGGCCCTGATCCCTGGTCTGGGCGGGTTGTTTCTGGGCGTGCTGACCCTGGTGCTGCATAAGCTGCGGCCGACCGAAATCATCGACCCCGTGGAAGCCAACGCGCTCTATGGGGGGCAGTTGTCGTTTCGTGACTCTGCCCGACTGACCGGCCTCACCGTCGTCTCGAACGCCGTTGGGGCTTCCGTCGGCATGGAAGCTGGCTACAGCCAATTCGGCGCCGGCATCTTCGCTTCGGTGGGGGAGTACTTTCATCTGCGCCGCGAGGACCAGAGAACCATGGTCACCGCTGGCGCCGCTGCGGCAATCGCGGCTGCGTTCAACGCCCCTCTGGCCGGCGCGTTCTACGGCTTCGAACTGATCTATTCGAGCTATACGACCAGGGTGCTGGCGCCTGTGCTTGCTGCCTGTCTGTCGGCGGTGCTCGTGATCCGCCAAATCGGACCCGACGAGCCCCTGTTCGCCGTCCTGGGCACCTATCCCGTGCCGCAAATGCACTATCTTCTGTTCGCCGTTCTCGGCTTTGCGGCGGCCGCGGTGGGGATCATCACGATGCGGTTGGCGACCTCGGTCGAAAAGGTCCTGCGGGCCAGCAAGCTTCCGAGTTGGGCCCGACCGGCGGTCGGTGGTGTGGGTTTGAGCCTTCTCGCCCTGGCGGTCTCGCCGCAAATGCTGGGCTCCGGGCATGGGGCGATCCAATGGCATCTTGAAACCCAATGGGCGTTGATGCCGCTTCTCCTGCTGCTTGCGGCCAAGGTGTTGGGCTCGGCCATCTCACTGGGGGCCAGCTTTCGGGGGGGCTTGTTTTCCTCCTCGCTCTTCATCGGGGCCTTGCTGGGGGCGGCCTTTACCCAGTCGCTCGGAATGATCGATCCAACGTTCTTGCCTGAGCGCACGTCCTTCATGCTGGTTGGGATGGGGGCGACCGGTGCGGCGATCATCGGCGCGCCGTTCACCATGGTCTTCCTGGTTCTGGAGTCGACGGGAGACTTTCTCGTTTCCTTCGCGACGCTCATGGGGGTTCTGATCGCCTCTACGACCGTGCGCCTAACCTTCGGATACAGCTTCTCGACTTGGCGCTTCCATCTTCGCGGCCTGCCATTGCGGGGGGCGCAGGACATCGGCTGGATCGCCGATTTGACCGCGGGACGTCTGATGCGGTCGGACATCCGCACGGTGCCCGTCTCGATGCCGCTCGAAAAGCTGCGCGAGGTCGTGCCCCTGGGCTCCCGGAAATGGGCGATGGGCGTGACGGAAGCCGGCGAATACGCGGGTATGATCGATGTGGCAGCCGCGCATGATCCGGATATTTCGGAAATGGTGCCGCATCTGGTTGCGGCGGATCTCACCACCTGTCGCGGCTGCTTCATGTTGCCTGGCGACGATATCCGCACAATTCTGAAGAAATTCGGTGAGGCGCAAGCCGAAACGCTACCCGTCGTCGCATCGGTCGCATCGCCCAGGATTCTTGGATCGGTTTCCGAGGCCTTCTGCTTGAAACGGTATACTCAGGAACTGGAGCGTCGCCGCAGCGACGAGTTGGGGATGCCTGGACTGTGAGCCTTGGCGGCGCTTGCGCGGTTTCCAAATCCTCCACGCCGGGATAGAAGGGGGGAGTAATCCGCTCTCTCAGTGGGAGCGGAGGGGGAAGGTTGGCTTGATCGGAGCAGTCCTCATTTCTATCGCCGTGGGATATGCGGTGCTCGCCGCTTTCCTTCTCGCAGGCGGTGGAATCTGGGTCGCTCTGGGGATCGGCTGGTTGGCTGGCGTCATTTCGCTGCTGGCAGTCGCAGCCGCCGCCGCCCTTGGCCGGCGCAACTCCTCCAGGGGTGCCGATCCTGCCAATGGATGTTCGGAAATTTCGAAGCCGCTTTCGGCCAAGCCGGAGACCAGTCCCGCGGCAAGGCTTTCGGGCTAGGCTCTGCAACGTCGTCAAGGGGAGGCCGTGCCCGTAGCGGCTTTGCCAACGGTGTTTGCGAACCGCCTAAATTTCGCCACAATTCAAACGCATAAAGGTCATGTGGTGGGGGCCGTGTCGTTGGAGTCGATAATGGCCGATCCGAATCTGCGTGACTTCTACGGCCGGATTTACCGGATCCAGAAGGCGCATAGTCGAGGCGGTGGCTTCGAAGCGGAAGGCGCGTTGGGTCGCAGCTATTTTGTAGCTCCTCCGGCGCGCAGCTTGGCGTTTGGGCGCCTGCTTCGCCCGCTGCTTTACCTTGCCATCGTGATCACTCTGGTGAAAGCATTCATCTTTGCCCAAATCGGGCCTGCGACCTATGCCAGCCGCGTTGCCGCGCTGCAAAAGGGCGATAGTATCGACCGCGTTGGCGCTTTCATCATGATCGTTGATCCGGCAACCGCGTATCTGGCCGGCAAGATCGAGGGGCTGCGCTTCTGAGCGCCGTCTCGGTCGATCTGGGCCCCCGCGCCGGTCCGGAAAAGACAAAGGCCGCACCTCAAGTGCGGCCTTCGGCGTTTTCGGGCCGGCTCACGCCGACTTCGATGCCGGTTTAGCGTTGACCGACGGCGATCGCGTCAATGTCGCCGCGGCAAAGGCCGATATCGTCCAGTTCACGGTCGGTCAGTTTGCCAAGCGCGTTTCGGGTGATGCGGGCGTCATTCCACGAGGCGAGCCGGTGCGCGATCTCGGAGACGAAGTTCACAAGGCGATAGGTCGAGATGGCACCGAAGGGCGCCGGGCGAGTCGTCATCTGGGCGGCCATGGCGATAGTCCTTTTCAAAACTGCCCACAGAATGGGCGCATAATTGTCTGCGTTGCACTTAGGCTGAGCCATTTGAGGGCGCAAGCTGGGGACCGCGCATGCCCCTCATGCAGCCGGCGCATGGCTTTTCCCCAATGAAACAAGGACGAAACGAAGATGGCGGGACTGTGGGGGCGGTGTCGCTATCAGGCGCTGGAATGACGCTTTTCGCCGGCGCGAACGGCTGATTGTGGCGGGACTGTGGCGCCAATCCTTGTGCGCCCCGCTGGGTTTCTTGCTGGCGAATGTTCGCGCTTCGTGCTAGCCGTGTCAAAACGGCAACAGGGGCAGAGCGGAAAATGCGGATCTTGGGCATTGATCCTGGGCTGCGCAACCTCGGCTGGGGGGTGATTGACGTTTCTGGCTCGCGACTCACCCATGTCGCGAACGGCATATGTCACTCCGAGGCGGGCGATCTCGCACCCCGGCTGCTTTCCCTGCACGCCCAACTGACCGAAGTTGTCGCGGCCTATGCTCCCGATTCTGCGGCGGTTGAGCTGACTTTCGTCAACAAGGACGGCGCAGCCACGTTGAAGCTTGGCCAGGCTCGAGGTGTCGCGCTTCTAGTGCCCGCGCAGGCCGGGCTCCCGGTCGGCGAATACGCGCCCAATGCCGTGAAGAAGACGGTGGTGGGTGTGGGGCATGCGGCAAAGGTCCAGGTCGACCACATGGTCCGGCTGCATTTGCCCGGCGCTCAGATCGCGGGACCCGATGCCGCCGATGCTTTGGCCGTCGCGATCTGCCACGCCCATCACGTGCAGTCGGCGGGACGCTTCGAAGCCGCCTTGGTCCGTGCAGGTGCAAGATGATCGGGCGCGTCGCGGGGGTGCTCGATCACATCGGGCCAGATCACCTACTGATCGATGTGCGCGGCGTGGGCTACATCGTCCATGTTTCGGACCGCACGCTGGCGGCGATGCCGTCGGTGGGCGAGGCGGTGGCACTGTACACCGACTTGATCGTACGCGAGGACCTTCTTCAGCTCATTGGGTTCCCCACGCTGGTCGAGAAGGAATGGCATCGGCTTCTGATGACGGTGCAGGGCGTCGGCGCGAAGGCGGCACTGGCGATCCTCGGCACTTTGGGGCCGGAGGGGCTGGCGCGGGCGGTTGCGATTGGCGACGCGGCGGCGATCAAGGCGGCGCCGGGGGTCGGTCCGAAGATTGCCCAACGGGTGGCTCTGGAGCTCAAAGCCAAAGCCCCGGCCGCGATGGCGCTTGGCGGGGCGCTGGCGGCGCCGGCGCGGGCGACATCGGGGCGCGCCGCGAAATCGGCCAAGGTGGATGTCGGGGCTGACGCTGCGCGGGCGATCCACACGGCAGAAGCGCTGTCGGCGCTGGCGAACCTTGGCTACAGCGCCTCCGATGCTGCGCAGGCGGTGGCGACGGCAGCTGCAGAGGCGCCCGACGCCGAGACAAGCGTACTGATCCGGGCGGCGCTCAAGCTGATGGCCCCCAAGGGCTGACCGAGCATCTTGTCGGCTTCCCCCCATCTTCCCATATCGCGGAGGAAGGCGAATGGAGGCAACCCGGATGGGAAACGTGAAGACCGGCATCCTGATGGCCGGGCTGACCGCGCTGTTCATGGCGGTCGGCGGGATGATCGGCGGTCAGGGCGGCGCGCTTATCGCACTGCTGATGGCTGCGGCGATGAACCTTTTTTCTTATTGGAATTCGGACCGCATGGTGCTGGCGATGCACCGGGCCCGCGAGGTCGATGCGGGCTCCTCGCCGGATCTGCACGGCCTTGTCGCGCAACTCGCCCGCAACGCCGGCCTGCCGATGCCGCGCGTCTATGTGATTGAAACCGACCAGCCGAATGCCTTTGCCACGGGGCGCAACCCCGAGAACGCGGCCGTGGCGGCCACCACTGGCCTCATCCGGGCGCTCAGTCGGGAGGAATTGGCGGGTGTCCTGGCCCACGAGCTTGCCCACATCAAGCATCGCGATACGCTCATCATGACCATCACGGCGACCTTCGCCGGTGCCATTTCGATGCTGGCCAACTTTGCTTTCTTCTTTCGTGGCGGCGAGCGGAACAATGTTGGGTTGGTGGGCTCGCTTGCGATGATGATCTTGGCGCCTCTTGCCGCTGGTCTCGTGCAGATGGCGATCAGCCGGTCGCGCGAATACGAGGCGGATCGGATCGGAGCGGCGATCTGCGGGCGTCCGCTCTGGCTCGCGTCGGCATTGGAGAAGATCGAGTACTACGCCCAGCGGGTCGACAATCCAGCCGCCGAGCGCAATCCCGCAACGGCCCATATGTTCATCATCAATCCCCTGCATGCGCTCCCGCAGGACCGGCTCTTTGCGACGCACCCGGCGACGCAGAACCGCGTCGCGCGGCTCAGGGCGATGGCGGCCGGGGCCGGGCAGCAAACTGGGTTACGGGGCGAAATGGAGGGCGGCCGAACCACGCAGGCCAGCCGGCGGGGTGGGCCCTGGGGCTAACGCCGCGCCGCGGCCCTTGCGCCCCGGCGGCTTTCCGGCGATGGTCGCCCAAGAGGCGAACATTCCCCGAACAGGCGACAGATGGCCAGCCCTGACCCGACCCTCCGCCCAGAGCCGCTGCCCGAAGACGCTGATCGGGCGCTGCGTCCGCAGAAGTTGTCGGAGTTCATCGGCCAGGCCGATGCGCGGGCCAATTTGCGGGTTTTCATCGAAAGCGCCCGAATGCGCGGCGAGGCGATGGATCACACCCTGTTCCACGGCCCGCCTGGCCTTGGCAAGACGACCTTGGCGCAGATCATGGCGCGCGAATTGGGCGTGGGGTTCCGGATGACCTCCGGTCCGGTGCTGGCCAAGGCGGGCGATCTGGCGGCGATCCTGACCAACCTGGAGCCGCGCGACGTGTTGTTCATCGACGAGATCCACCGGCTCAACCCGGCCGTCGAAGAGGTGCTCTATCCGGCGATGGAGGATTTCGCGCTGGACCTCGTCATCGGCGAAGGGCCGGCGGCGCGCACCGTTCGGATCGACCTGCAGCCCTTCACGCTAGTCGGGGCCACGACCCGCCTGGGCCTCTTGACGACCCCGCTTCGGGACCGTTTCGGCATTCCGACGCGGCTGGTGTTCTATACGGAGGCTGAACTCTACGAGATCGTCAGCCGTGGCGCGGCCCTCTTGGGCGTTCCGGCTGACGCCGAAGGCTGCCACGAGATTGCCCGACGCGCGCGCGGCACGCCGCGGATCGCCGGTCGGCTCCTGCGCCGGGTCGTCGATTTCGCCTTGGTCGAGGGCGACGGGCGGCTTACGCGGCAGATCGCCGACAGTGCCCTGACCCGGCTTGGCGTGGACCACCTGGGCCTCGATGCGGCGGACCGGCGCTATTTGACTCTTATCGCCGAGAATTACGCCGGCGGGCCGGTAGGGGTCGAGACGATTTCGGCGGCCCTGTCTGAAAGTCGGGATGCGATCGAGGAGGTGATCGAGCCCTACCTCTTGCAGCAGGGGTTGATCCAGCGCAGTCCGCGCGGGCGCATGTTGGCCATGAAAGCCTGGCGCCACCTCGGGATCGCGCCACCTAGGGCGGCCGGGCAGACGGACCTGTTCGGCAAGTAGCGTGCGTGTTGGGGCGGGGGCGAGGCGCTCGAGATGTGCCTTGTTCCCTCGGGCGGCCGGAGAGACTACGATTGCACGGGCGTCTTGCGGTGCAGGTCGGTTTGGCCGGCAGGCCGTGTCGCCTAAATTTCTCACGGAGGGACCATGACGCCCGATGAAGCTGCGGCGCTGTTTACGAGAGCCGACGGCAGCTACCTTTTTGCGCGGTGGAACAGGCCGATTGTCCCCGTCGTCTTCGGGGTCGAGGCCGAGACATTGGCGACGGTCAAAGGGGCGATCGAAGCCATGGTCTCCCTCGCCGGCCACAAGATGGCGGAGACCGATCCGGAGCTTGGTGCCAATCTGATGATCTTCTTCTGCCGCGATTGGGCCGAGCTATCCGACATCCCGAATCTCGAAAAGCTGATACCCGATCTGCACCCCCTGGTGGCGAGATTGGAGGCGCGGGAGGCAAACCAGTATCGCGCCTTCCGTTTCGATCCGGCGGGGGCGATCCGGGCGGCGTTTGTCTTTCTTCGGATGGACGCGGCCTTGCAGGAACTGCCGGCCGAGGTGCTGGCGCTCGCCCAAGCTGCACAGGTGATGCTGCTTTGGTCGAGTGAGGCGGGGCAGGGCTCAATGTTTGTCGAGGTCGACGGGCGCGTCATCTTGCGGCCCGATATCGCCGCCGTCATCCGTGCGGGCTACGACCCTACGCTGCCAGCCGTCGCGACCGATGCAAGCCATGCCTTCCGGTTGGCTGCGCGGGTTTCTTGTGGCTGAGGTTGAGCTTGTGCGATGCAATGTGCCGGGATAGGCGGCAGGCTGGCTTCTGAAGGGGGCGGGATGCCACATCAATTCACCTGCCGCGTCTATTACGAAGACACCGATCTGGCGGGCATCGTCTATTATGCCAACTACCTGAAGTTCATCGAGCGTGCCCGAAGTGAGTGGGTGCGCGGGCTCGGGGTCGATCAGAAGCGTCTGAAGGCCGAACGCGGTGTCGTCTTCGCCGTGCGACATATCGAAGCCGACTACCTCGCTCCCGCCCGGTTCGACGACGTGCTCGCGGTGGAAACCTCCGTCAGCGCGCTGACCGCCGCCCGCATCGTGCTTGAGCAAGTGGTCAAGAGGGGCGCTCAGACCCTGTTTTCCGCCAAAGTCACGCTGGTTTGTCTCGGTTCGACCGGCGCCACGCGGATCCCGGCAGATATCCGCCAGCGCATGACGGGCATGCAAGAAACGTAGCGCCGATTCACATGCATGTGTTGGCTTTTCCCCTAAAACACAGGTAGAATCAGTGATAACGAAGGCCGCCGGTTAGAGCGGCTACTTCTTCACGGGCAGACATCATGGACACGACGACACTTGCGAACGCGCAGGCGCTCGACTTCTCAATGCTCGCGCTCTTCGGCCGGGCCACATTTGCGGCTCAGGTGGTGATGATCATGTTGGTCGTTTCCTCCTTCTGGTCTTGGTCGATCATCATTCAGAAACATATCGTGTTGCGCCGGGCGCGGGTGGAGGCCTCGATCTTTGACCGGGCCTTTTGGTCGGGCGAGCCGCTGGACGAGCTCTTCGAAAAGATCGGCAGCCAGCCGGAGGGGGCCTCGGAAAAAATCTTCGCCGCAGGCATGCTGGAATGGCGACGCAGCCACAGGCAGGACGGCGCGCTGATCGCTGGCGCGCAGGCGCGCATCGATCGCTCGATGGACGTTGCCATCGCCAAAGAAGGCGAGGAACTCGGTCGCGGCTTGGCCTTTCTGGCCACTGTCGGTTCCACGGCGCCTTTCATCGGGCTGTTCGGTACGGTCTGGGGGATCAAACACGCCTTTGAGCAAATCGCGATCAGCCAGAACACCAACCTGGCCGTTGTCGCGCCCGGCATCGCGGAGGCGCTGCTGTCCACCGGGCTTGGGCTTCTGGCCGCCATTCCCGCAGTGATCTTCTACAACAAGCTCAGCTCGGACAGCGACCGTGTCATTTCGGGCTACGAGGCCTTCGCCGACGAATTCGCCACCATCCTCTCGCGCCAGTTGGACGCCTGAACCATGGGGGCGGGGGTGATGCAATCGGGCGGCGGTGGCGGGCGCCGAGGGCGGCGACGGCGGCGTGGCCGGCCGATGTCAGAGATCAACATCACCCCCTTCGTGGACGTGATGCTGGTGCTCCTGATCATCTTCATGGTGGCGGCGCCCTTGCTGACGGTTGGCGTGCCGATCAAGTTGCCGAAGACGGCGGCGACCGCGCTGCCAACCGAAAAGGAGCAACCCCTTACCATTACTTTGGCGCCAGGTGGAAAAGTCCTGCTGCAGACGACCGAGATCGCCGAGGCCGACCTCATCCCGAAGCTCCAGGCCATCGCGGCCGAGCGGAAGGATCGCAAGGTTTACCTGCGGGCGGACGGTTCCATTCCCTATGCGCGTGTCGCTCAGGTCATGGGGGCGCTGAACGCCGGCGGCTTCCGCGATATCGGGCTGGTCACCGACCCGAATGGACCAAAGCTCAACGGCAGCAGCGGCTGAAGGCGCGCCTCTGATGCGCATGCGCACAGGCACCATCGTTTCTGGCATTGGGCATCTAGCCCTGATCCTTTGGCTTTTGTTCGGAGGATTGCTCGCCGAAAGGAATGACGCGCCGCCCATCCAGGTGTCGGATGTTTCGCTGGTCTCCAGCGCGCAGCTGGCGCAGATGTCCGCGGCCGCTTCGGCCCCGCCCAGTTCCAAGCCGCAGACTCAGGTGAGTCTGCCAAAGGCAGCCCCCAAGGTTGAGCCCGCGCCGAGCCCTTCGACAAAGAAGGCGGAGGCGCCGGCGGCATCGCCCAAGCCTGCGCCGCCTCCCCCGCCGCCGCCCGCGGCGGCGACCCCTTCGGCAGAAACCAATCCGGCGCCGCCGCCGAAGGCCTCCGACCGGGTGGCGCCAACGCCTTCGCCGGCGCCAAAGCCTGACGTGAAGGTGGCGGAAACGCCGCAGCAGGAGCTTGCGCCTTCACCTGACGCTCTGCCGCAGAAGCCGCAAAAGCCGAAGGAAGCGGCCGCGCCGAAAGAGGCCTCGACCCAGATCGTTCCCGAGGCGCCGAAGAACGCCACGGCGCAGACCAACTTGTCGACTGCGCCGCGGGTTAGCCCACGGCCGATGGAACGGCCGCCAGAGCTCCAGCCCGTGCAGGCGGCGACGGCCAACACCTCTGCGCCGACCGCCAAACCCGACAAGCAGCCGAAGGCCGACGCCACAGCCGAGAACAAGAAGGCTCAGACAAATCAGCCGAGCAAATCGACGGCGTCAGCCGTGGATGCGGCCTTGGCGGCGGCGATGGCTTCGACCTCAGGCGATCAAAACAACGCCCCGACGGCCAATGCCGGCAATGGGCTTTCCGCGGGGCCGCCGATGACATCGGCGGACTCCAGCGGGCTACTGGCGATGCTGGGGCGAACCTGGATCGTCGACCCCGGCTCCCCCTCCGCCGGGGTGACCGTGACCGTGGCATTCTCGCTTCTTCCGACCGGAAAGGTTATCCCGGATTCTGTGAAGCTGGTCTCAGCGACTGGTGGAAATGAAGCGGCGCAACGCACCGCCTACGAAGCGGCGCGCCGTGCGATCCTGCATGGAAGCGATCTTGGTTTTCAACTCCCGCCAGCGAAGTATCAGCAGTGGAAAGAGATCGAGATGGTGTTCGACCCCAATGGAATGAGGCTCCAATGACGATTGTCCGGTCCCTTGCCTTCGCGCTTGGTCTCGCGCTCGCGGGACCCGCCGCTGTCTTTACCCCCGCGTTCCTCTCTCCAGCACAGGCGGCCCCACTTCGGCTGCAGCTGACCCAAGGCGTCATCGAGCCGATGCCCTATGCGCTGCCGACCTTCATCGCCGACGGGCCGGCCGCGCAACAGGTGGCGAGCAGCATCACGCAGGTGGTTGCCAGTGACCTGAGCGGCACCGGGCTGTTCCGCCAAATCCCTGCTTCGGCCTTCATTGCGCCGGTCACGAGTTTCGACGCGCCGATCCGTTTTGCCGATTGGAAGACGATCAACGCTCAAGCACTCATCACCGGGGCGGTCAGCGTGCAGGGCGACAAAGTCGTTGTGAAGTTCCGACTTTACGACGTCTTTTCCGGCGCGCCGCTCGGCGACGGTTTGCAGTTCGCCGGGCCGGTCGCCATTTGGCGGCGGATGGCACATAAGGTTGCCGACGCCGTCTACTCTCGGATCACCGGCGAAAGCGGATATTTTGACAGCCGTGTGGCCTATATCTCCGTGTCGGGGCCGAAGGGCGCACGGGTGCGCCGATTGGCGGTCATGGACTATGACGGCGCGAACCCGTCCTATCTTACCAACGGTGGTTCCATCGTCTTGGCGCCGCATTTTTCGCCGGATGGAAAATCCATCATCTACGTCAGCTACGAGTCGGGCTTTCCGCATGTCTATCTGATGGATGTGGCGACCCGGCAGCAGCGCCGGCTGGACGACCAGCCTGGCACGATGACCTTTGCGCCGCGGTTTTCGCCGAACGGGCAGACGGTGATCTACTCCCTTGAACAGGCGGGCAATACCGATCTGTTCACCATGAACCTCGCCACCGGCCAGTCTACGCGCCTGACGAATGACCCGTCGATCGACACCGCGCCTTCCTACTCATCGGATGGCTCCAAGATCGTGTTTGAAAGCGACCGCTCGGGCCAGCAGCAAATCTACGTCATGCCGGCGTCCGGTGGAACGGCGACGCGGATCAGCTTCGGCCCCGGTAAGTACGCGACACCCGTGTGGTCGCCTCGGGGTGATCTGATCGCGTTCACCAAGCAAGACCAAGGTCGCTTCTACATCGGTGTGATGAAACCCGATGGCAGCGACGAACGTCTGCTGACCGCCTCCTTCCTGGATGAGGGCCCGACCTGGGCGCCCAATGGCCGCGTCATCATGTTCACGCGCGAAGCGCCAGGCGAAGCGTCGCTGCCCCAAATCTACTCGGTCGATATCTCTGGCCGCAATCTGAAAGAGGTTTCGACTCAGGGCGGCGCGTCCGACCCGAGCTGGGGACCGCTTCTGCCCTAATACCACGGCGCCGTGCTTCCGCGGCGTCGCAACCATGGTAAGGTGGCCGCAAGGCCGACAACACAAGGAAACGAGGAAATGACGAGACTGAATGCAGCAATACTGCTGATCGCGACGCTCGGATTGGCGGCCTGTAACAACCCGAATCGCTATGGCGCCGGTGGTGCCGGAGGCGCCGGTGGCGCTGGCGGGCTCAATGGCATCTCAAGCTCGGGGCTTGGGGATCCGCACAACCCCTCTTCGATCGCCTATTTCAACCAAACCGTGGGCGACCGGGTGTTCTTTGCCGAAGACAAGTCGACGCTCTCTCCCGAGGCTCAGACCATCCTGGTCGCGCAGGCCAATTGGCTGAACAAATACAAGGAATACTCGATCCTCGAGGAAGGCAACGCTGACGAGCGCGGCACCGAGGAATACAACCTCGCGCTCGGGGCGCGCCGGGCTCAGGCCGTGAAGCAGTTCCTAATCGACCATGGCGTGTCAGCCAATCGCATTCGCACCATCAGCTACGGCAAGGAGCGCCCCGTCGCGACTTGCGACAACGAGAGCTGCTGGTCGCAAAACCGCCGCGCTGTGACGGCGCTGACCCAGGGCGGTGGCGCCCCGGCTGGCAGCTGAAGGGGGGCATGATGCGCCGGTTTGCGATGGCGGCAGTTTTGCTTACTACGGCGGCGCTCTCAGGCGCCGCCCAGGCCGCGCCTGACAAGCAGACACTTGCCGATATTCAAGCGGACCTTAATCGGGTGAAGGCGGAAGTGCTCAGCCTGAAGCAGGAGCTGCAGCCGACCGGCACAAGCGCCATGAAGGTCCCGCAGGGCTCCTCGATCCCCACCCAGATCAGCGAGATCGAGGCGGCCTTGCAGCAGCTCACCAATCAGACCGAGCTGTTGCAGAACAGGATCGATCGCGTGGTCTCTGACGGCACGAACCGGATCGGAGACCTGCAGTATCGCCTGACCGAGCTGGAAGGCGGCGACACGTCCAAACTTGGCGTGCCGGCACCTTTGGGTACACAGCCTGGCAAGACCGGTTCTGCGGCCGCCTCGGGGTCCGCCGCAGCGCCGACCTCACCCACCGGATCGGCGCAGTCAACCAACGCAGGTGCCGCGCCGACCGCCGGGACCAGTGGCGCCGGTGCGGCTGCCGCCGGTTCGGCTGCCGCGACGGCCCCAAGCGCCCCCACTCAGGAGTTGGCAGATCGGAA
>JAKAJW010000043.1 GCA_021813645.1 Pseudomonadota bacterium
TCGTCGGCTCAAGACAACGCGTCCTACTTCGCCATCTCGCAGTCCATGAAGGGCGACAGCGGGATGTACAAGCAGATCAACGAAGGCCTGACGATGACCGCGAACTCGGTCTCGACCGCGGCCCTCGGTGCCACCACGGTGAACAACCTGGCCCAATCCTTCGCGGAGCAGGTCTCGTTCGCCCAGGGCAGCGGCGTCGACATCGGCAAAGTGCAGGCGACGCTCGACAGCTACGTCTCGCAGATGAAGACGACCATCAGCCAGGCGACCTTCAACGGCAACGATCTGGTCAACAGCAGCGCCACCGTCACCGTCGTGACCGGTATCAGCCGGGCCGGCGGCACCTTCAGCACCACCACCATGACCTTCACCAAGGTCGACCTGTCGCAAATCGCCTCGGTTCTCGGCGCGATCAAGCTGAACACGGTCGCCGCGGTGACCGGCATCGGCACGGGTGGCACGATCTCGACCACCGCCCTGGGCACCACCGCCTCGGCGCTGCAGGTCTCGCTGAAGACCGCGCAGACCCAGCTCACCAACGCGATCAATGCTGCGACCTCGCTCGGCGTGGCGCAGACGGCGCTCAGCACCCAGCAAGACTTCCTGGGCAAGCTGACCGACCAGATCGACACCGGCGTGGGTGCGATGGTGGACGCCAACATGGAACAGCAAGCCGCCCAACTGCAGGCCTATCAGGTGCAGCAGCAGCTCGCGACCCAGTCGCTGTCGATCGCCAACCAGGCGCCGCAGCACATCCTGAGCCTGTTCCGGTAATCGCCGGGCGCGCTTTCCTGACATTGGCGGGTCCTGGCGACGGGTCCCGCCCACCACGAGCAGTCAAGGGGGAAGAATACCCCCATACGGAACAGGGCGCCGGATCACACCGCGCCGGCGCCGATCTCGGAGAACCGGATGAGCGTTGCCGCCTACAAGAGAATTATCGAAGAAACCGAAAGCCCCCGCCAGATCGAACGCAGGCTACTGGCCAGGCTCGCCGGGCAATTGGAACAGCATCAGCACTATTTCGACGCCGCCCCCCAGGACCAGCGGCTGGGCCTTCTGGCCGGCGAGCTGAGCGACGTTCTATGGCAGAACGAGCGTCTTTGGCAGGCGCTCATGTTTGACGTTGCCGATTCCGGCAACTCCCTGCCGGCGCCGGTGCGCGCCGCCATCCTGTCGATCGGCAACTGGGTCGAGCGCCACACCATGGCGGTCTTGGGCGGCAAAGCCAATATCGCGCCGCTGTCGAACGTCAACCGCAGCATCGAACGTGGCCTCGCCGGTCAGGTGGAACCGGTACGGGCAGCGCCGGAGGTGGCATAGGATGGGTCTGAAGCTGACCTTGAAGCCAAACGAGCGGATCGTCGTCAACGGCTGCGTGATCCGCAACAGCAACAAGCGGCAAGTCATCACCATCGAAAACCGCGCCGATGTGGTGCGGGGCGAGGATCTTCTGCCCGAGTCCTCCCCTGCCCTGCCGGTGCGGCAGGCCTATTTCCTGATCCAGACCGCGCTGATCAGCCCGGACACCCGGGAAAAGCTGGTGCCGGTGATCCAGGAACTTCTGGTGAAGATCATCACCATCTTCGGCCGCGACAAGACCACGGGCGTGTTCGAGGCCGCCAACTTCATCGCCGTGCAGGACTACTACAAGGCGATGTCGGCGCTGCGGCCGCTGATGCGGCATGAAACGGCGGTGGCCGAATATGCCGCCCAGCAACGCCTGCGCGAAGCCGGCGACGCCCCGCCCTCGGCGCTGGCGGAAAGCTAGGAGCTTGCGATGACGCTCTCGATCACCGGCATGAGCACGACCCTGGCGCTGCAACTGCTCAACGCCACCAAGACCCAAGAGCTGACCGCGGTGCAGAAAGACCCGGCCAATGCCCGGGCGATCGCCAATTTCCAGAAGGATGCCGGCAGCATCACCACCGCCGCCCAGTTCGTGAACAACTACAACGTCTATAGTTTCGTGATGAAGGCGTTCAACCTGGACAGCTCTATGCCCTACAAGGCGCTGATCCAGCAGACGCTGGAAAGCGACAGCAGCCAGGCCGGCTCGCTGATCAACAAGTCGATCAACCCGCAGATCACCGCGCTCTACAAGAGCCTGGGTTTCACCAACAACGGCACGCAGACCAGCAGCTTCGGCTCGACCAGCTGGCAGAACACGATCATCCAGCAATATGTGCAGCAGCAATATATCAACGACGAGTCGTCGCAGAACGCCGCGGTGGGCAATGCGCTGACCTTCGAGCAGCAGGCATCGAGCGTGAAGACCTGGTACGACATTCTGAAAAGCTCGGCGATGACCAGCTTCATGCAGACGGCGCTCGGACTGCCCTCGGGGATGTCGGCGCAGCCGTTGGCGCAGCAGGTCGCGGCGTTTCAGTCCAAGTTCGACATCACCACGCTGCAGGACCCTACCGTGGTGACCAAGCTGGTGCAGAAATACGCGATGCTGTCGGACGCGCAGAACAGCGCGGCCAACCTGTCCTCCAACCCGGCGGTGGCGGTCATGAGCGGGGTCGTCTCGAGCGCCAGCGGGCAATTCCTGTCGGCGACCCTGGACGTTTCCTCGATCAACTTTTCCGCCCTCTCGGCGGCGCATCTCTACGGCTAGAACGCCACCGCGCCCGGCGCCTCGTTCCAGGCCAGATCGAGCGGCGCCTGCCAACTTTTCGCCAGGGCCTCGGCCGCGGCGCGGACGCGCTCGCGCAGCGCTGGCGGCAGTGGGCCCTCGCTATGCACCCCGACGCGGATGCGGCCTTCGGTCATATGCGCGTCTAGCTGGACCCGGCCGGCGCCGGCGAGCACCAGCTCCACCTGGGCGCGGCTGCCCGGCATATCCTCGGTCGGTTCGCCGTCGAGCGCCGGCGGTTGCACCGGACCGGGATCGAGCCAGACCACCTCCTCGGGTTCCTCCCAGCCGGCCTCGACCGGCTCCGGGTCGGGCTTCGGCGGGTCGAAATAGGGGGTTACCGGCGGCAGAGGCTCGGCCGCCGTGGGTTCCTCCGGGCTGCGATAGCCGCGCAGATGGGGGTTCCGGCGGGCCTGGGGCCGACGCAACCGGCCGGAGGCGACGGCCGCCGGAAAGGCCGCCGCGAGCAAGGAGTAGAGCAGCGCATCCGGCTGCGGCGCGCCAAGCGGGATCGCCCCGACCCAGCCCGAGCCCGG
>JAKAJW010000081.1 GCA_021813645.1 Pseudomonadota bacterium
CTCGCCTGCCAGCCGTTCGCCGCGATCGCCGTCAGCGGTGCATTGGCGGCCAGATCCGCCGCCACCGTCAGCGTGCCGGCGGCTTGAACCGCGCCGCCGGCATTCTGCGCCGTCACCTGCCAGCCGATCTGCCGCGCCTGCGCCGCCGAGGCCACGCTATAGCTCCAGGGGCCGCTGCCGCTCGGGCTGACCGGCTGGCCGTCCTCGGTCATCGTCAGCGCGAAGCCGGGCGGCGGGCTGCCCGCCGCCGTGCCGGTCGTCACCGTCACCACCCGGCCCGCCAGGCTCGCCTGTGGCAGCGCGGTAAAGGCCGGAGGCAGGGCCGAAGTCAGCGGCCGGCTGCGGGCGAAAGTGGCGGCGATGCCTGGGCCGATCATGGCGCACTCCTCGGCTGGGGGTCCGGCCGGCGGCTTAGCACGGCGCAACCTGCCGTTGCGCGATCACGGCTTCGGGCGCACGCTGGTCGCGCCGGTCACATCCCGCAGTTCTCTGGCCCGAGGCCCCCGATGCCGATCCGCCCGCTCGCCCTCTTCGTCCTCGCGCTGATCGGTCAGATGTTGTGGGCGCAAGCAGCCGCACCTCAAGACCTAGACAAAACCACCGCCCAGACCGCGGCCGGCCACACCGTCGCCAGCCCGGCCGCGCTGATGGCGGCGCTGGCGCGCGCCCGGGGCGGCGAGCGCATCCTGCTCGCCCCCGGCGACTACGGCCGGCTCGCCCTCACGAGATACCTAAAATTTGACGTAAAATTTCCGGCCCCCGTCACCCTCGCCTCCGCCGATCCGGCGAACCCGGCGGTGCTGAGGGGTCTCGCCCTGGCCGGGGTCGAGAACCTCACGCTCGAGGGGCTCGCCTTCGCCTATCGCGCCCAGCCGGGCGACCGGCTCTATACCGCGCCCTTCGCCGTCACCGATTGCCGCGCCATCACCATCGCCGGCGCGCGCTTCACCGGCGACCGCGCCCGCGGCAACGGCCCGCCGGACGACGGCCACCCAATCGCGCTCGGCCTTTCGGTGCGCGGCTCCGCCGGCGTCATCATCGCCGACAACCGGATCACCGGCTTCGGCCGCGGCCTCGCCGTTTCCGACAGCCGCGACGTGGCGGTGACCGGCAACGACCTCTCCGGCCTGCGGCTCGACGGGATGGATTTCGCCGCCGTCCAGCGCATCCGCATCGCCGGCAACCGCATCCACGCCTTCGCCAAATCGCCCGACCCGGCCGACCACCCCGACATGATCCAGTTCTGGACCGCCGGCACCAAGACCCCCTCGACCGACATCGTGATCGAAGACAACCTGCTGCTGTCCGAGGGCCGCGGCTGGACCCAGTCGATCTTCCTGCGCAACGAGCTGGTCGACCAGCGCCAGGCCGGGGCGGAGATGTTCTACCGCAACGTCACTATCCGCCAGAACGTGATCGTCAACGCCCATCTGCACGGCATCTTCGTCGGCCAGGCCGTGGGGCTGACCATCTCCCAGAACACGCTGATCCACGACCCGCGCTCCGACGGGCCGCAGCGCAACCCGCCGCTCTGGCGGCCGCGGATCGACGTCAGCCCGGACTCGCGCCAGGTCGTGCTGCGCGGCAATGCCGGCTTCGGCATCGTCGGCCCCCGCGGCCAGCCCGACTGGCAGCTGGCCGACAACGCGGTGATCCAGGACCTCTCGCCGACGCAGCCCGGCTATTACGCCGCGGTCTTCGCCGATCCCTTCGGCGATCCCGCCCGGCTCGCCTCCTTCGCCTATCGCCCGGGCGGCCTGCTCGACGGCACCCGCATCGGCGCCGCCGCGCTGCGCCCGCAGTAGCGCCCCGCGCCACAAGGAGCCCCGCCGCCATGGCCGCCGCCAACCGCCCCGAGCCGCACCCACCCCCGCCGCCGGCCGAGCCGCTGCCCTGGCCGGTGCGGCTCTACCTCGCCGCCCTGCTGATCCCGCTCGCCCTCGATCTCGGCCCGCTGGTGCTGAGCGGGCTGCGGCTGCTGCTGCTCGCGCTGGTGCTGCCGCTCCTCCTCGCCCTGCTGCGCGGCCGCTTCGGCCGCCTGCTGCCGGCCGATCTGCTGATGCTCGCCCATCTCGGCTGGGCCACGCTTGCGCTCCTGCTCAACAACGCCGGCCGCGGGGTCGAATATGCCGGCGCCAGCGGCGTAGAAATCCTCGGCGGCTACCTGCTCGCCCGCGCCTATATCCGCAGCGCCGCCGCCTTCGTCGCCCTGCTCAAGTCGCTGGCGGCGCTGCTCACGCTGACCCTGCCGGCCGCGCTTTTCGAGGCGCTCGCCGGCCAGCCCATCGTGCTGACGCTGCTGGCCCGGCTGCCAGGGTTCCACCTCGCCCTCGCCCCGGCCGAGGCCGGCCAGCGGCTCGGCCTCTTCCGGGCCCAGGTGGTCTTCGCCCATCCGATCCATTACGGCCTGTTCGCCGCGCTGGTCTGCACGCTCTGCCTGGTCGGGCTGCGTGGGCTCTGGCCGGCGCCGATGCGCCTGGCCCTGGCCGCCGGCGCCGGGCTCGCGGTGCTGCTGTCGCTCTCCTCCGGCGCGCTGCTCGCCCTCGCGCTGCAACTCGGGCTGATCGCCTGGGCCTGGCTGCTGCGCGCCACCCCGCGACGCTGGCTGATCCTGCTCGGGCTCGCCGCCCTGGCCTATCTCGCGCTCGACCTCGGCGCCAGCCGCTCGCCCTACCGGGTCTTCCTCTCCTATGCCACCTTCAACCCCGCCACCGCCTATTGGCGCGCGCTGACGCTGGATTGGGGGCTGGTGAACATCGGCCGGCATCCGCTCTTCGGCCTCGGCCTGAACGACTGGGCGCGGCCGGCCTTCATGATCTCGCCCTCGGTCGACAATTTCTGGCTGCTTACGGCGATGCGCTATGGCCTGCCGGGCTTCCTGACCCTGGTGCTGGGTCTGCTCTGGGCGCTGCTCCGGATCGGCCGGCGCGACCTCGACGCCGATCCGTGGCTCTGGCAGCTCCGCCGCGCCTGGATGATCGCCTGGGTCGGCCTCGGCTTCGCCCTGGCCACCGTCGATGTCTGGGCGGCGATCCAGTCCTTCGTCTTTTTCCTGTTCGGCGCGGGCCTCTGGTTCACCGATGCTGGGCCCGCCGCCGCGCCGGCGTCGGCCGGCTTGGCGCGCCGCCTGCCGCCCCGGCCGACGCCGGCGCCGCTGCCCTTCACCCG
>JAKAJW010000272.1 GCA_021813645.1 Pseudomonadota bacterium
ATTCCTCCGCCTTCCGGATGGAACCGGCGGTGCCGCTCGTGGTGCCGGAGGTGAACCGCGGCGCGCTCGCCTCGCATTCCGGCATCATCGCCAATCCGAACTGCGTCGCGGCGATCCTGACGGTGGCGCTGGCGCCGCTGCATCGCGCCCGGCCGATCCGCCGGCTGCAGCTCGCCACCTACCAGGCCGCCTCCGGCGCCGGCGCCGCGGCGATGGAAGAGCTGCGACTGGCCACCGCCGCCGCGCTCGACGGCCAGGCCTATGCGCCGCAGGTGCTGCCGCATCCCTATGCCTTCAACCTGTTCAGCCACAATGCCGCGGTCGATCCCGCCACCGGCTACAACGGCGAAGAGCTGAAGGTGGTCGCCGAAACCCGCCGCATCCTCGGCACCGACACCCTGCCGATCGGCATCACCTGCATCCGCGTGCCGGTGATGCGCGCCCATGCGATCGCCGCCTCGGTGGAATTCGACACCCCGCTCGCCGTCGAGGAGGCCCGCGCCCTGCTCGCCCAGGCTCCGGGCCTGCGGCTGGTGGACGACCGCGCCGGCAACCATTTCCCGATGCCCGCCGAGGCCTCGGGCGCCGACGAGGTGCTGGTCGGCCGGCTGCGCCGCGACCTCGGCGACCCCTCCGGCCGGACGCTCGCGCTGTTCCTGGCCGGCGACCAGCTGCTGAAGGGCGCGGCGCTGAACGCGGTGCAGATCGCCGAGGCGCTGCGCTAGGGCGCCAGCGCCGCCAGCCGGTCGAGGCTCGCCTGCGGCCAGAGCTCCGACCGGCGGTAGAATTCGGCGAAGACCGGCACGCCCGCGGGGATCGTCACCCAGGGCAGCTTGGTCGCGGTGAAAATATGCACATCCGGCGGGCAATCCGCCGGATCCGCCAGCGTGCCGACCCGCACGAAGGCAATCTTGCGCCCCGCCCCGGCGTAATGGCTCCAGAGCGCGACGCGGCAGCGCGGGCAGCGCAGGATGATCTGCCCCTTGCCCGAGGCCGAGGGCGTCGCCACCTCCTCTGGCGCCCCGGACAGCACTTCCAGGCGGTCGGTCTCGATCATCGCGTTCAGCGCGAAGGCGCTGCCGGTCTCGCGCTGGCACCAGCTGCAATGGCAGCAATGGGTGAACAGCGGCCGCTCGGTCAGCCGATAGCGGACCTCGCCGCAGGTGCAACGGCCCTGCATCATCCCCCCTTGGCGCCCCTCCCGGGCGCCCTCGGTCCCGCGCCGCGCCCGCCGACCGGGCCCGCCGCCTATTTCACCCGCGTCCAGGCCCCGCCATTGCGGCAGATCAGCCCGCCCAGGATGCAACCCGCCACCGTCAGGCTGTCACCCGCCAGCACCATATGCGCGCTATAGGTCTGGTCGCGGTCCGGCGCCCAGACCTTGCCCTTGTCGTAGCGGCCGTCGCCCTCGGGCACCATGTCCCAGACGATCTGCTTGCCGATATTGTCGGATTTCATCGGCTTGCCGTCCTTGTCGAAAGACTTCACCAGCGTGCCGCAAAGCTTTTCGCCACAGGGGGCCATCTGGATATAGCCGAAATGGCCGTTGTCGTCGGGCTTGGTCTTCCAGAGCCCGTCGGCCGGATCGGCCTGGGCGGCACCCGCGGCCAGCAGGGTGACGGCGGCAGTCAACAAGAGGCGCGTCATCTCTTTTCCTCCTCCCGAGGTTGTCGCCGCCAGTCTCGACGGCGCGACAGATTCCGGCAAGCGCGACGTCGGGTCATCCTCCGGCCGCTTGGCAAGCCCAGGCGATCATGGCAAGAGGCGGCCGAACAGACCGGAGCCCGCATGATCCTCTACCCCGCCATCGACCTGAAAGACGGCGCCTGCGTCCGCCTGCTGCGCGGCGAGATGGACAAGGCCACCGTCTTCGGTTTCGACCCCGCCGCCCAGGCTCGCGCCTTCCAGGACGCCGGGGCCGAATGGCTGCATCTGGTCGACCTCAACGGCGCCTTCGCCGGCAAGCCGGTGAACGCCGCCGCGGTCGAGGCGATCCTCGCCGGCATCGACATCCCCGCCCAGCTCGGCGGCGGCATCCGCGACATGGCGACGATTGAAAGCTGGCTCGAGCGTGGCCTGGCCCGGGTCATCCTCGGCACCGTGGCGGTGGAAAATCCCGAACTGGTGCGCCAGGCGGCCCGCGCCTTCCCCGGCCGGATCGCCGTCGGCATCGACGCCCGCAAGGGCCGGGTCGCCACCAAGGGCTGGGCCACCGAGACCGACGTCGAGGCGACCGCGCTCGCCCGCAGCTTCGAGGATGCCGGCGTCGCCGCGATCATCTACACCGACATCGACCGCGACGGCGCCATGGCCGGCCCCAATATCGCGGCGACCGAGGCGCTGGCCCGCGCCGTCGCCATCCCGGTGATCGCCTCGGGCGGCGTCGCCTCACTCGCCGATCTCCTGGCGCTGAAGGCAACCGGCGTGGTCGCCGGCGCGATCTCTGGCCGCGCGCTCTACGACGGGGCCATCGACCTCGCCGCCGCGCTCGCCGCGCTGCGCGGCTGAGCCTCCTCGCCCCCCCGCCGCGGCGCCTCAAAGCGGGCCTGTCTGCCGGCGCAACTTGGGCCCGACGTCGGTCCAACGTCGGTGCGAAATCGGTGTGAAATCGGTGCCAAATCGGCACGCCGATTTGCCAGACTTTTCCGCCGCTTGCCCCGCCCACCGGCGGGCCGCAGCCCCGGCACGGCCAGCCCGCGCCGAGCCTGGCGGGGCGCCGCGTTAACGCTTCCTTCAGCGGCCTGCGGCCGCGCCCCCTTCCCCCGAGGCCCCGGCTCCGCTATCTCCCCTGCGAGAGGTGCCCATGCTGAAGACCCGCCTGATCCCCTGCCTCGACGTGGCCGACGGCCGCGTCGTCAAGGGCGTGAACTTCGTCGATCTGGTCGACGCCGGCGACCCGGTGGAGGCCGCACGTGCCTATGACGCCGCCGGCGCGGATGAGCTCTGCTTCCTCGACATTCACGCAACCCACGAGAATCGCGGCACAATGTACGATCTCGTGACGCGCACCGCGGAACAGATCTTCATGCCGCTCACGGTCGGCGGCGGGGTCCGCTCATCCGAAGACGTGCGCGCCCTGTTGCTCGCCGGGGCCGACAAGGTCAGCTTCAACTCGGCGGCGGTCGCCAATCCCGACGTGGTGGCCGAGGCCGCCGAC
The DNA here is from genome assembly GCA_021813645.1 of Pseudomonadota bacterium. Lineage (GTDB taxonomy): Bacteria > Pseudomonadota > Alphaproteobacteria > Rhodobacterales > Rhodobacteraceae > Solirhodobacter. The sequence continues at coordinate 3,158 of JAKAJW010000272.1, forward strand.
CG
>JAKAJW010000087.1 GCA_021813645.1 Pseudomonadota bacterium
CGGGCCGGCGACCCGCGGCCGGATTTTCCCGCCCGGCGGCGCCGGCCCGGGCCCGCCGGCGCGGCGCGGCGGCGCGCGTTTCCGCTTGACCTCCCGGCGGCGACTGGCAAAACGGGGCGGCAAGATCCCGTTCGCCCGCCCGTTTCGCCGCCCGTTCTGCCAACCCGTTTCGCCCGGCCGACCGCCCGGCCCCGCTCCAGAGAGCCGCGCCGCATGAGCACAGCCACGCTGAGCATCGATCTCGACGCGATCGCCGAGAACTGGCGGGCGCTCGACCGGCTGACCGATGCCGCCTGCCAGACCGCCGCCGTGGTCAAGGCCGATGCCTATGGGCTGGGCGTCGGCCGGGTCGCCCGCGCCCTGGCCCGCGCCGGCGCGCGCCGCTTCTTCGTCGCCGTCGCCGAGGAAGGCGCCGCGGTGCGCGAGGCGCTCGGCCCCGGCCCGCAGATCTGCGTCTTTTCCGGCCATATGGCCGGCGATACCGAGATGATCGCCGATCTCGACCTCACGCCGATGCTGAACTCGCTCGACCAGCTCACCCGGCATCTCGAGGCGCTGCCCGGCCATGCCTTCGGCATCCAGCTCGACACCGGCATGAACCGGCTCGGGATGGAGGCGGAGGAATGGTCCGCGGTGGCCGAGATCGTGCTGCCGCTGAACCCGGTGCTGCTGATGAGCCATCTGGCCTGCGCCGACGAGCCGGGCCACCCGATGAACGCCCGCCAGCTGGCCAATTTCCACGCCCTGACCGACGGCACCGGCGTGCCGCGCTCGCTCTCGGCCACCGGCGGCATCCTGCTCGGGCCGCAATACCATTTCGACCTGACCCGCCCCGGCATCGGGCTGTACGGCGGCCTGCCCTTCGCCGCCGCCCAGCCGGTGGTGCGGCTTACCTTGCCGGTGGTGCAGATCCGCACGCTGGAGCCGGGCGAGACCGTCGGCTACGGCTGCAGCTGGACCGCCGAGCATCCGGCCACCATCGCCACCGTCTCTGGCGGCTATGCCGACGGCATCCTGCGCGCGCTCTCCGGCCGCGCCACGCTCTGGGCCGAAGACATCGCCTGCCCGATCGCCGGCCGGGTCTCGATGGATCTGATCACCGTCGACGTCACCCACCTGCCCGAGCCCCCGCGCGAGCTCGACCTGATCTGCGCCGATCAGGGCATCGACGCGCTGGCCGAGCAGGCCGGCACCATCGCCTACGAAATCCTCACCTCGCTCGGCCCGCGCTACGCGCGCCGCTATGGCGGAGCCTCCGTTTGATCCTGCTTGTCCCCTTCGCCGCCACCGGCCGGGCCACGATGGCGCTGCTGGCCGCCATCGGCCGCGCCACACTCTTCGCCGTCGCGACGATCTCGCATCTGTTCCGTCCGCCGTTCTACTGGCGCGAGTTTCTCGCCGCGCTGATCCAGATCGGCTATTTCTCGCTGCCCGTGGTCGGCATGACCGCCTTCTTCACCGGCGGGGCGCTGGCGCTGCAGATTTATTCCGGCGGCTCGCGCTTCAACGCGGAATCGGTGGTCCCCTCGATCGTCGCCATCGGCATGACGCGCGAGCTTGGCCCGGTGCTCGGCGGCCTGATGGTGGCTGCCCGCGTCGCCTCCTCGATCGCCGCCGAAATCGGCACGATGAAGGTGACCGAGCAGATCGACGCGCTGGTGACGCTCTCCACCAACCCGATGAAATATCTCACCGTGCCGCGGGTGCTGGCCGGCACGCTGGCGCTGCCGGCGCTGGTCGCGGTGGGCGACGCCATCGGCATCATGGGCGGCTATATGGTCGGCGTCAGCCGGCTCGAATTCAACTCGGCCGCCTATCTGAAGAACACCGTCGACTACCTGCAAAGCTGGGATGTCACCTCCGGCCTGATCAAGGGCGCGGTCTTCGGCTTCCTGGTCACCCTGATGGGCTGCTTTTACGGCATGAGCTCGGGCCGCGGCGCGCAAGGGGTGGGCCGCGCCACCAAGGCCGCCGTGGTCGCCGCCTCGGTGCTGATCCTCGCCGCCAACTACCTGCTCACCGAACTGTTCTTCTCCGCATGATCACGCTGACCGACGTCCACAAGGCCTTCGGGCCGAAGAAGGTGCTGCAGGGGGTGAACCTCACCGTCCCGACCGGGCAGAGCGTGGTGATCATCGGCGGCTCCGGCACCGGAAAGTCAGTGCTGCTGAAATGTATCCTCGGCCTCGTCGCGCCCGAAAAGGGCAAGATCGAGATCGACGGCGAGGACGTGACCCGCGCCGAACGCGACGCCTTCCTGGCCCGCTTCGGCATGCTGTTCCAGGGCGCGGCGCTGTTCGATTCGCTCACCGTCTGGCAGAACGTCGCCTTCCGCCTGCTGCGCGGCGCCCAGAAGCGGCCGAAGGCCGAAGCGCGCGAGATCGCGGTGGAAAAGCTGCGCCGCGTCGGGCTCAACCCCGATGTGGCCGACCTCTACCCGGCCGAGCTGTCGGGCGGCATGCAAAAGCGCGTCGGCCTCGCCCGCGCCATCGCCGCCGAGCCCGAGATCATCTTCTTCGACGAGCCGACGACCGGGCTCGACCCGATCATGTCCGGCGTCATCAACGCATTGATCCGCGAGATCGTGGTGGAGATGGGCGTGACCGCCATGACCATCACCCATGACATGACCTCGGTGCGCGCCATCGCCGACCGCGTCGCCATGCTGCACGGCGGGCTGATCCGCTGGGAAGGCCCGGTGGCCGATATGGACGACAGCGGCGATCCCTACCTCGACCAGTTCATCCACGGCCGGGCGGAAGGCCCGATCGAAAGCGTGCGCTGAGCGACCGCCGCACCGCGGCGCGGTTTTTCGCTTGCCTTCCCGCGCTGGAAACCCGGCAGGATTGCTTGGCGTCCGATGGAATCAGCCAGCAAGCGAGACATGCCGCCACTCCCCCGCCCGCCTATCTCCCCCGCGCCGGTCCCCCAGGCGCCGATCGTCCGCCGCTTGATCGCATCGGCGGGCCTCGCCGCCGCTTGCGCCGGCCTGCTGGCCTTCGTCCCCGCCGCCGCGACGCAAGCCGCGACCGATGAGGCCGCCGAGGGCGCGCCGATCGTCGCGGTGACCCCGCCGACCAGTCTCGACCCGGCCGCCGCGACCGGACGCAGCATCTTCGCAGCGAAATGCGCCCAATGCCACGGCGCCGAGGCCGGC